>JBAZQN010000013.1 GCA_041645165.1 Patescibacteria group bacterium
TCTGAAGGGGAATGCTCCTTGATTTGGCAACGAACTGCGTGCCGCACGCATTGCACCGATAGCCTTGTCTGCCCCTAAACCGACCATTCTTCTTCGTAGCTTGAGAACTGCATTGTGGACAAATTCTGTGGTTTTTTTGTAGCCATACTGTAACTTATTAAGGAATTATGGCTACAGTATTGCACAGAATGCACTTTTCAGCCTTACGAATTTACCATTATCCCCCATTTTTTAATTCTTGCAGGACAAACACATTTCATGTCATTCCGGACCAGATCCGGAATCCAGAAACAAAAAAATATGCTTTTTATAGACCTATTAGGATAAAATTTATTCCCTCACCCTCGCGGCGTGGTTTTTTTGCAGCCGCCCGATGATCTTCTGCATCTCTTCATCCACCTCCTTGCCGGTCAATGTCCGTGCGGGTGAGCGGAACGTGAGATGAAATGCAAGCGACTTCATTCCTTCAGGCACTCCGCGGCCGCGGAAAATATCGAACAGTTCTAATGATTCTAACAGAACGCTCGATGCGCCGCGAATGGTTTTTTCAACCCCTTCATACGTAATATTGTCCGCAATGACGATGGCGAGATCCCTCTCGATGGCAGGAAATTCCGGCAGAGGAATGAACTTTTTAACTGTCTGGTGGACTCCGGCCAATGTATCAATGTCGATGCTCATTACGGCGATATTGTGCTTCACGGTGACTCCCAAATCGGCATTAAGCAACGCGCTCGTCACGGCGCCGCCGCCTACCGGTACGCCGTTTGCAGCCACCGAAAATACCGTTCCCTTCTGGAAAGAGGTATGTTGCTGACCTTCGGCAATGGTAAGCTTCGCGTCATGTCCTGCCGCACGCAATAAGGCAGCCGCCAAACCCTCTATGCGTCGCAGCATTTCCTCTATCCCCGCTACGTCGCATAGTGCAAGCGAAAAAGTGACGGGCTGATGAGGCAAGCGTTCCTTTGCATTTTTCTTCACCGCGAATTCCCCCTCGCTGGGTATAAATATCCTCCCCCACTCGAAAAATGCAAGCGTTGACGCTTTATTTTTATTCAAACGGATGTCGTCAAAGAGACCGGGTAAAAGGCTCTGGCGGAGATAACGGGCATGCGGATCAACCGGATTCACCACTTCTACGTGCGCACCCTTTTCTAGTCCAAACCTCTCCCACGCGCGAGGATCCAAAAAAGGCTTATGTGCGACTTCATAAAATCCCACCCCAACCAAAAAATGCTTTATGATTCGCTCTAGAGTGTGATGCAACGAAAGAGGAGGCGGCGTTATCGGAAACGAGGGAAGCGCGTCAGGGATGCTATTGTAATCCAGATGCCGCCCTATTTCCTCAACGATATCTTCAGGGATAGACACGTCCCGTGTCGCGCGCCAAGCGGGCGGAATAATGTTCCAATTTTTCGCCGTTTCTTTTACTGAAAAACCCAACCCCTGTAAAATCTTTTTGGCAGATCCTCTCGATATTTTCATGCCGATCCTCCGCTCAATGAACTCATACGACATGGGAATGGGTTTTGGGGCTGGTATCGGTGCGTGTACGTCAACTGCCGCAGTCACTGACAATCCAGAATGATTTGTACTGCAGTCGTGTATGAGCTGCAATACCCGCGCAGTTGCCAACGCTGGCAAATTCGGATCTAATGACTTTTCGAACCGTTGCGACGCGTCGGTCTTTAAACCCAGCCGTGCTGATGTTTTTCGCACTGATACTGGATCAAACGTGGCGCTCTCGATAATGATAGAATCGGTATTCACTGACACTCCGGAGCCTTCGCCTCCCATCACGCCCGCAATCGCAATCGGCTTTTTTTGATCCGCAATCACCAACATTTCCTCATCCAGCGCCTGTTCGATGCCGTCCAACGTTTTCATCTTCTCTCCCTTTCTCGCCCTCCTCACCACCACCTCAACAATTCTTGATTCTTGATTCTTGATTCTTGATTCATCAAATATATGGATTGGTTGTCCGATCTCAAACATCACGTAATTTGAGATATCAACTAAGGGGCTTATCGACCGCTGTCCCACAGCTTCCAAGCGCTTCACCATCGACGCCGGCGTTTCAGCAATATGCACATTTTCAACCAAAGTGCCGATATACCGAGGACATAAACGCTTATCTTGCACTCTCACGACAAGTTTTGTATTCTGGGCATTGGATATTTGAATTTGTTTGGGATTTGGAAGCAAACGCAGCTTACAACCATATAAAACCGCCAATTCCCTTGCCATTCCGTAATGCGACCAGAGATCAGGGCGATTGGAAAGCGAAACATTTGAAATTTCAAATACGACATCATTTTTGCCGAGCGCCTGCGCAAGTGAAGAACCTAATTTTGCATGAGTATAAGAAATATCAAGAATCTGCGGCCCATCGCCCACCTTTGGTTGCACAGCCTGCAAACCCTCCAAACCAATCTCCTCACCGGCGCAGATCATGCCATAACTCTTCACGCCACGCACCTCTGCTTCTTTTAATTCTACTAATTCCCCTTCCCCATGCCATTTCACCATTGCGCCGGGCAGCGCGACTGCGACCAGCATCCCCGCTTTGACATTTTTCCCCCCGCACACAATTTCAACGACCGTATGGGAAATTGGAATTTGGAATTTGGAATTTAGGGATTGTTTGGGATTTTGGATTTGGGATTTTGGATTTATGAGTTTGCCAATATCCACTAAACAGATTTTTAATCGATCAGCATTTGGATGATCACGTACCTCCACCACCCTGCCTACTGCCATATCCGCATACCGATCCTCCTCCCGCTCCCACCCTTCCACTTCCACCACGTGCAAAGACAACATATCCGCCAGTTCCTGCGGCTGTATATTTTTTGGAAGATCCACGAATTCCCGTAACCAGTTTAGACTTATCTTCATATTTTAAAATTGTTCCAAAAACCTCATGTCCCCCGACCAGAAAAGACGGTTATCGTCGATCCCGTATTTCATCATGACGAGCCGGGCAGGGCCGAAACCGAAAGCAAACCCCGAATACTTCTTCGGATCCACGCCGCCGTTTCTCAATACCACCGGATGTACCAATCCCGCACCCATAAATTCAAGCCATCCAGTTCCTTTGCACACGCGGCAGCGTGAACCGTTTGCCGTCATTCCATTTTTTCCGCAGATCCGGCAGGAAACGTCATACTCCACCGACGGTTCGGTAAACGGGAAGAAGCCCGGGCGCGCGCGCGCTTCAACATTAGCGCCGAAAATTTCCTTTAGAAACATTCGCACCGTGGCATTCAAATGCGCAATGGAAATATCGCGGTCAATAACCAAACCTTCGATCTGTGGAAAACTGTTCTCGTGCCGCGCGTCAGTCGCTTCATTGCGATAGCACACACCGGGAATTATGCAGCGCAAAGGCACACCGTACTTCTCCATTGCCCTGATCTGCACCGGAGAGGTATGCGTGCGCAAAACTAATCGCGGCGAAGCCGCTCCACCATTTTGATCTTTGATTTTTAATTTTTGCATTTCAACGTAAAACGTATCCTGCATGTCTCTTGCCGGATGCCACGAAGACATATTGAGCGCGTCGAAATTGTACCACTCCGATTCCACCTCCGGCCCATCTGCGATAATGAAACCCATGCGGCTAAATAGGTCCTCCAATTGCCACCTCACTTGAGTGACCGGATGCAAGTGGCCTGCCTCTGGAACAAGCGGCGGGAGCGTGGCATCCACGGCGTTGCCCTCCTGCCCGAGAAGTTGCGCTTCTTGTGCATCACAAAGCTTCTCAAGCTTCTCTTTGAGCGCCTGCGCCGCCGGTCCGATTCTCTTGCGCTCCTCAAGTGAAAGCGAGCCTAATTTCCGCAACACTAACGTCAGCGCCCCATCGCTGCGGCCAAGATATTTTGCGCGCACGTTGTTGAGCGTTGATGCAGCATGGGCGGCTTCAATCGCCGCAACCGCTTCTTGTTCAATTTTACTAATCTCATTCTCCATTATATTTGTCATACTGAGCCTGGCGAAGTATTGCCCGATACGTCACCCATTCGACAAGCTCAGGGTGACACCTTGTGTTTAATGACTCATCCTTGGCTGTCTTGTCAAAAAGAATATTTCCAAAAGCGTAGCCGCAAGCAGTAATAAGAGGCTATTCCACCACGTGAGGAGCCTCCCTGACTGCAGCATCAAACTGACTACGCATATGAATGAGATGAGGAGCGCTTGCCTGAACGCATTGAGCACGTGCCAATAGAGCGGCACGCCCTTCCGCCACCGGGCGCGCGCAAGAAATCCGACAATCGACAAGGTCCCGAAGAGCGCGAAAAAAAGCGACCCTAAAAAAAGCGCGCGCCCGATCACGCCGCCGTCATACGGATCCACATTGAAGAGCACAAGCAAAAAGGCCCCCCACGCCACGAGCGTGGCAAAGATCATGACAAGGACATAGCGGCTAAGGGACATACGTCTGAAGCGAGAATCTAGAAGTTATCCCGCACTTTGAATTAAAATATTATATGATATGCGGGATCCCGCTATGGCGGGAGAATCTAGAATTAAGTATATAGAGTATACCGTTTTTATATGAAATTCTCAACTATATTACATTGCTAATCCTGTTCCAATTGTCATTCCAGACTTGATCTGGAATCTAGACAGAAACGTAAAAATCTATATTTCTTTTGGTCTTCTGGATTCCCGCTGGAGCTTACCCCATACCTTGATACGGGGAGGGAATGACCGTCAAAATCGGAACTAATATAACCACTAAGTATAATCTACTCAAGCAATAAAACGTATCCTCTCGATTTGAACCTTTGATCCCATCTTTTTTTTAAGCGCTGCTATTATCTCCTGCTCGTGGATTTTTACTTCCTGCGCCCAGACGGATGAAGTGCAGGACAGCGCGATTATGCCATCGCGTACATAGCGCACCCGCATGCTCCTTGCGCCATCCTCTCCCCATCGGCTTTTAAGCTCCCCTTCCATTGCTTCCATGATTTGCGCGGCTTCCACGCCCTGTACAATCCCATGGCGCTTCAATGTCCGGCTTAGCAATGTTTTTATAGATCTTAGTGCCATAATGTCCCCCTTTGTCATTCCCGCGCAGGCGGGAATCCAGAAACCAAAAACAAAGAAAAAACACTTCATTATTCTCTTTATTTCTGGATCCCGGATCAAGTCCGGGATGACGGTGAACCAATCAACAATTTTCTTATTTTCTCAAACACTTCCTGAAAATACTCCTTCTCCCCCGGAAACAGGGAAATGCCCTTCCCGTATTGCTCCGGGACTTTAAGTATCTCTTCTTCAGTAAAGAAACGCACTTCTGCCACAGCTGGTTTTTCTAACTTTAGCGCTTCCAACGGCCCGTCATATGGGTACGCAAAAATAGTCTGGAAGGCGCGATTCAAAAGGCCGCGGTGCTCGTCATGGACATCTTTCGTACGATAGATAATTTTCTTTAATTCTTCCGGTCGCGCTTCTATTCCCAGCTCTTCTTTCATCTCCTTGAGCGCACTCTCCAAATAAGTGCTTCCTGCTTCCACATGCCCGCCCACGGACACATCCCAGCAATTGGGAAACGATTCCTGGTGCGGACCGCGCAGCTGGAAAAGCAGCTCGCCTTTCCTGTTATACACCCACACGTGCACCTCGCGGTGCCAATCGCCATCGCGATGAACCTCTGTGCGCAATTTCCTCACGCCTGTCAGCTGGTCCCGCTCATCAACAATATCCACCATTTCCTTTAAATCATGGATTATGACAGGTTCGATACTATTCATATGGCGTTTAGTGGCGTAAGCATTGGCGTGAAATGGCTTCTACAACTGTCTAAATTCGCATATCCCTCGAAAATCGCAGAATTTGCACACGTTCGGCGAGGGGGTCGCATGGAAATCGCTCGACTTGATCTCGGTTATGGTTTTGAATATTTTTTCTTTTATTTTCGCAATCTCTTCCTCGGTGCCCAAAAATGATACTGGCTTCTGTTCATCAAGATAATAATACGTCAATCTCATAGGCTTCAACCCCAGCACCTCGCGCGCGGCAATCTGGTAGATAAGCAGCTGGTCTTTATCAGCAGTGTCCATGTCTTTCGCCCGTCCAGTCTTGTAATCAATGATCTCCACGCCGCCTTCTGCCTCATCAATGCGGTCAATCACGCCCTTGATGGTAATTATCTCTTCGCCTACTTCCCCATTGCTCATAACTCCCCCTTCAGAAAGGCTCACCGGGTCTTTCTGAATCCCCCCTCTTACCTTAAGAGGGGGTAAGGGGGCGTTACTTACTTTAATCTTTAAATTAAACCCTTGCTCTAAATATAATGGCAATGGCGGCTCTTCAGACAACTTCGCATGGAATTCCTCGAGAATCTTTTTCCCTTTTTCAAAATACTCCTTCTTGTGCTGATTTGATTCATACCAATCGTCTATCCAATTTTTTTCATAAAGCTGCAAAAGCACTTTGAGCGGCGGAACAGACTGCGGCCCATCTCTCCTCGTGGTACTGGCTGCACCGAACAAATCGGCTTGCGCGCCCTCGTGCGCTCTCATGAGCGCGAAAAATTGCTGGAGCGTCTGATGCATGGTGCGGCCGAAGCTGAAGGTAAATCTCCCCCTCACCGGCACATGAAGAATATGCGCAAAACGGTATTGATAAGGGCACGTTTCAAACGCCTTGAGCTGGGTGAAGGAAAACTTACTCGGCATTTCATGCCGCGCGCCCTTAGACGCATCCACAACGCTTTTAGGCGCTTGCGTCTGAGTGCGTAGTGAGTGCGTTTGAGTGCGACTTTCCTCTTCTGCCTTTTTCCCTCCCTTTACTTCATCTCCTTCCCCTGCTAACCCCAGTTCATACAGAAACTGCGAAGGCTTCTTTTTTCTCGCGCCCCCGTAATCTTCGGCGCGCGAAAATATTAGATTTTGCTTTGCCCGCGTCATCGCCACATAGAGCAGCCTGCGCTCCTCTTCCATGTGCACCTCTCCCTCGGGGATAATTTCCTTAACCAGTGCCAACGGCAACTCAATCGGATCTGCCCGCTCTACCGAAGGGAACCGCTTATCTACTAATTGGACAATAAATACCGTGTGAAACTCCAACCCTTTTGCGGCATGAACGGTCATGACTTTGACCGCCTCCGGCCCTTCCTCAAATGCATTTTCCAAGCTCCCTGCGTCGCCTGATTCTAGCTCCATTTCATGAGCTTCCAAAAATTGCTTTACGCTCGCATGCGGCAGTGACTGCTCAAACGCGCTGATTGCTTTATAGAATTGGTCAAGGTAGGAGAGTTGCTCTTTCGCTTCTGCCTCTGGAAGCTTTGTTAAGAAGCCTAAGTATCCTGATTCTTCCAAAAATTGCAACACCACCTTGCCTACGGACAATGACCGCACTGCCTGCGTCTGCCGCTCAATCAATCCCAAAACCACGGTGATGGCGCGATGCCCGTCCGTGGAAATGGCGGCAATCGCGCGCGCGCTCCTCAACGCTTCGTAAAGCGAAATGCTTTTCCTGTGCGCGTGCGATGTGAGCTCGACCATATCGTCCCATGGTATTTTGAAGCAAGGGATATTCAGCACTCTCCACATGCTCGCGCTCTCATGGTAATTGTCCAACAGCTTCAGCCAATTCACCACGTCAAGGATGACTCCCTTCGTATAGAGCCCTTTTGATGCCACATACTGCGACGGGATCTGAGCGCGATTAAGCGCCTGGATAAAGGCATCTGCCTGGCTGTTCGCGCGCACGAGGACAGCAAAATCATTCCATGTTAATGCGGGCTCGCTTTGTTTAATTTTTGCAATAGTATTGATGACCATTTGAGTCTCTTCCTCTCCGGTTTTTGCGACAAACTCGCGGATCTTCGCGGCTTCATTGCCCGCTGATATGAGCTTTTTCACAATTCCTTGCTGTGCCTCCAAACGGTTGGGGTTATTTTTTTGGATAAACTGGTAAGAAAGGTCAAGTATTGCCTGCGCTGATCGGTAATTTTGCGTCAGGACCACGGAAGTGGCGCGGGGATAGTCTTTTTTAAACTGTAAAATATTACTCATGGCTGCGCCGCGGAAACGGTATATAGACTGGTCGTCGTCCGCAACAACCGTCAAATTTCCCCCATAACCCTCCTCGGTGAGGGGTGGGCGATTTTTTGAGGGGTTAGGCGCCAAGGCTGTTTGATCGCGACCCGAAAAAAATTGTCCCAGCCCGAACTGAGGAGCAAACAGCTTTACCAGTTCGTACTGCGCCCAGTTGGTGTCCTGGAATTCGTCCACTAAAATATATTTGAATTGCCTTTGGTAGCGCGCCAAAATTTTCGGCCGTGTCTTCAAAAGTCGGAGGGTATACATGATGAGATCGCCAAAATCCAAAGCGCCCTCATCCAAAAGCAGCTGCTCGTACACCTTATACGCCCTCGCGATTTCCTCTAATCTTCCTGCATCAGACTCCTCCTCTCCACCGATTATAACTCCCCCTCCGTCTCCCCCTCTTACCTTAAGAGGGGGATGCCTGTCCGCCGCAGTCTCAACGGAGGCGGAGGGGGCGTTACTCGCCTCCTTTGTCCTTAATGACTTAGTGCCTCTATGGCTAATGACTGCGCCGCCCGTCGCTTCTCCTTGGTCAAGGTTTAATTTTAACTCTTCCACGTGATTTAAATAATCATCAGGTGTGACCCCTTCATCTTTCGCACGCGAAAAATGCTTGATGAGCGCATGGATGAACTTGGTGGGATTGCCAAGCGGGCGGTAATAGTCAAGATCGAATTTTTGGAAATTCTTCCGCACCAGCAGCCACTGGGCAGTGGTGTCTAAAAGCTTGAATTCATTCGGCAGCCCAATGTCAATCGCGTGCGCGCGCAGAAGGCGCTCGCCAAAGGAATGGAACGTGGAAATCCAGAGGTCCACATATCCCATGGGCAGGAGCCTGTCCACCCGCTCCTCCATTTCACCTGCCGCTTTGTCGGTAAAGGTGAGCCCCAAAATTTCATCACCCTTCGCGTACCCATCCCGAATCAGCCACGCAATCCTGCGGGTAATCACAGTAGTCTTGCCGGTTCCCGCGCCCGCGACTATCAAAAGCGGGCCCTCGCCATGGGTCACGGCCTCCCGCTGCGCCTGGTTCAAATCATCCAATAATAAATCCTTCATATTGTTATTCAAAACAATGTCATAGTGAGCCGAGACGAACTATTGCTGAAGCATCTCGGGCGTATGCCCGTACAGCTATTCTACCATATCCGACTTATTAAGAAACCACTCATTTCGCGCCAAATGAGCGGTTTCCTCAAAGAGGTACATAATGCACCCCTCTCCCTTCCCCTCCCACTTTCTTCAATCTTCCCTTACTCACCAACGCCACAAGATATCTTCGCGCGGTTGCGTCCGTTGTTCCTATCAAAATTTGCACCTCGTTATTCGTAATTTTTCCCCGCTCACGTGCACACTGCAAAATTTTCTCAAGCTTCTGATCGCGCCTCAAACGGCGCGCCTGCAATGCCGCCGCGCGTGAACCGATCAAACGTAATTTCGCCTCCTCCCGCGCTCTTGCCTCATCATACACTTTCACCTCGCGCACCACTTCTTTTTCAACAATCTTCTCTATTGGCTTCTCCGCCACTCTCTCGACAACCTTCTCCGCTGGTTTCTCAACGACCCGTTCTACGATTTTTTCAACTGGCTTCTCAACGATTTTCTCAACCTCCATAATCTTCTCCACCGGGACCTCTCTTACCACTTCCCTTATCACCTCCACCGGCCTGTCGATATAGTCCCCTCCTTGCGAAGGAGGGGTCGAAGGGGAGGTCTCGACCGATTCTGCTGCTTCAACACTTTCTTCCGCATCATTCTCATCCATCCCTCTCCCTCCCAAGGGAGAGGATTGAGGTGAGGGTGTCTCATTTGGCACTGGTTCGGCCTGTACCAAATTTTCCTCCTGATTTGTGTCTTCCATACGAACTAAGTGTATCACAAATTCAAAATCCCCTCCTTTCAAGAAAGCGATGGTCGATTGTCTCCCCCTTACGAAGGGGGAGTTTGAGGGGGTCCAATCAATGATTCCCCATAAAAACTTGACAGAGAGAGAGAGAAGGGTGGTAGAAAGACTTGAATAAACCACCGTTCCAAAACCAACTCACTAATTTATAAGGAGCTATACGATGCAACGCATTGTAGTTCTCATCGTGGCTCTGTGGTTAGCCTTTGGACAAACTTTCGCCCAAGAAAAACCACAAAAAATATTCATTCCCGACTCGTGTCTCGCACTCGGGGACACATTACAAATTATAAGTACGCCACGATGGCGTTTTTCAGAACACGAAACGAGTGTAAGAGTATGCGTATTCGAGGTTGGAAACCGAAATGTTGTTACAGAAATTCCGAGACGTGTTGATCAACCGTCATTTCACATTCTCGGCTTAGAAGTGGGCCTAATACCGGGAAATGGACAAACACATAAATATGTGAGAGTAAAAGAGGGTTGTAATAAACTCCGAAACGATATCAAAAATGAAATCGAAAAAATGATGCCTGGGAGGAAGGCATATTGGTAACTCTCTGCTAGGAGATGCAAACCAAAAACCCGGATCGTCTTTGGGGAAGACTTTCCGGGTTTGCGCTTTTTGTCTTTTATTTCGTCTATAATAAACACCCATTCAAACCTCATCAAATCAACTCCTGAATGTTTCTTCACCTAAAACACCACCTAACCTCTCTATAATATTACCCCCATTATTCACGATCGTGGTATATGGGGGTAAGGAAATTTCTGCTTTTTTCATATTTATTCAATGACTCTCCGCTTAGTAAATTCCCTTCCTTTAAAACACCTTCTCTGCCACCACGAACTTCACCCTGTCTCCAAGATCGCAATTCGCCACGATCCTTCCCACAAATTCAAACGCTTTAGGATCATGGGTGAGAAACACGCTTAATTGCAGCTGTGAAAAGCCAAGAGAATAAAGCACTCTCCTTAAAGTGTCCCTAAAATGGCGGTACTTCTCTGGAATGTCGAAGATAACGAGATACCCTTTCCCCTTTCCTCCCTTTGCTGTTTCATGGAGATGCATAGCATAGTAACTTGCATATTTTATCCACCCCTTAGGAGTGAGCCGATATTTCCCCTCTTTCCCCTTCGCCCCGGTTACCAAATCAGCGCGCATAAGGTTCTCAAAAGCCTTATTGATCCGTTTCTTTTCTTTCTTTATCCGCTCGCGCTGGTCCTGCTCCCATCGCTTAATCTTTCTATGATCATTAAAACCAAACAGTTCCATGGCAGCGCCCGAGCTCATGCTAAATAAGGGCTCGAGCTCTGCCAGCTTCGCCAATAGCCGCTCGGTCAAAGGTTCTTTGGTAGTTAAACCCATATTCTATATTCACTACTTATCCACAATCTCATCAAATCTCCTCCACCAATTATATCATTAATAGGAGAAAAAACTTACCCCCATTAGTCACGATCGTGGTATATGGGGGTAAAAATTATAGTCTTTTTTCCAACAATTATCTCATTAATTTTTAAAATCTCTTATTCTCAATATAATGTTTTGAAAATAATCGATCTTTAGGCTGCGGCGCGTTTGGCTGAAGACGGTGCATAACATGCAGCAAGCAGAGCGTCCTTCCTCATATACGCGCTAAATTCATCTTCACTCAATCCTTGTGGATCAAGAGGCCCCACAATAGCCCCAAACCGCACATAATCATTAGGATCCTCAAAACCCTTAATGCCTGCGCGACCGAGGGGAATATCTATCCAGTGTACCCCAAGTTTGACTTCCCAATCTTCCATTACTGTTTTTGGTGACCGATAAACCGTAGCCCCCACTGCATTTCCTGCGGCTTTTTTCGCCTCATAATCATCATAATACTCCTGCTGCACCTTCGGATGCAAAAACATCGTCTGCAAAAACTGGAACCGTTTCGAGAAATCCCACCACTTCTCCGCCTTATCTCTCATAAATTTATGTTCTTCGTATGCACGCTCCGGCCCCATCTCGTCTTCCGCGAGCGGAAACAATATTCCATTCTGCATCTGCTCCAGCCTCTCTCTCAAAGAAATTATCCTCTTCTCAACATCGTCTCTTTTCCTTTTCGTTTTAAACACACCTTGCCTCAACTTTTCCTCCAAGGCGCTCATTTCCTTAGTTACGGACTCCTGAATATCCTGCACACCATCCTTGTATAATTGGGAAAAGGCTCCTGTCTGCAATAACATGTCTGCAAATAGTAAATAATTTTCATTGTTTTCAGGATTCAATTCCGTGGAAAAATCCCTGCGTATTTTATCCTGTGGACCGAATTCTTTCGCTTTCCCCATCACCACACGCTCAAAACTTCTGTGTCTTGCCTTTACTCTCATAAAATTATTCTTCTGCTCAACCCTGTTTATGTTTGCCCAGCGGTTCAGAGCGGTAACACCGATAAGACCTGACACTGCCAGATAGTCGTGGTCTTCCGAATACATAACACGCGCAAGAAGTTTCACAATGTCACGATCGTCCATTTCCATGAGCTGTTTTCCTCTCTGTGGAAACGCTTCACGATAGGCATTAATCGCTTCCATTATACGTTCCGGGCTAAGGGCTTCTTCGCGTTCTTTTAAAGCCCTCTCCTGCGCTTCCTGCTCTTGCCGCGCCAGCTCCTCCGGTGTGGACTCCGGAGGTTTTTGCCCTTCAAGAGCCTGTTCTGGAGATGGTGGTTTATCAAATAAACCGCCCGCAGCCAAACCAGCTACTCCCCCTAACGCTATCCTAAAAAATTCTCCTCGCGAAATATCTCTCATAGACTCAACGAGGCGAGTAGTGCTCGCCTCGTGTTAATATTCTTATTCCTCCGTCTGTATCTGCGGGCCGGGCCGCTTGAGGTGCGCGTACTTGCGGGCAACCTTGAGGCGCGCCAGCTCTTTTTCTATCTTGACGGCAAGCGCCGCGTAATCAACGTCATCTGCCTGGCGCTCTGCTAACAGCTTCCTTGCCCGCTCCTTCGCTTCTTCCGCGCGCGCGGTATCGATCTCCTGCACTCTCTCGGCACTATCTGCGAGCACAGTCACCTGATTTCCTTCCCTCACCTCGACAAACCCGCCCGAGATTGCCATGGGATGCGCCTCCACTCCCTTGCGCACGATAAGCTCGCCTGAGGTTACCGTGGACACGAGCGGGATATGATGCGGCAAAATAGTGATCTCGCCCGTGGACGTGGGAAGGGTAAGAGAGTCTATCTCGTCCTCGTAGACGATTCGTTCCGGAGTTACAATTTTAAATTTAATAGTCATAGAAGCGAGTTTACGCTAACGATAACGCGACAATACGCTACTTGATTCTAGCTTTATCATATATACGACGTTTAATATCAACTCCTCGGGATAGAGAAAATCGCTAATCACTTTCTTCATATGGCGTGAACTAGCGTACAAACTGGCGTAAACTGGCTTCTACTTTACGTCTTCAATGCCGCCTTTCATGAAAAACGCCTGTTCGTTTTTACTGTCATGTTTTCCTTCCAAAATTTCCTTAAAGCCGCGGATGGTCTCTTTTAAGGGCACGTACTTTCCCGCGGTTCCGGTGAAAGTTTCCGCTACGAAGAACGGCTGCGAAAGGAACCTCTGGATCTTGCGGGCGCGCGCCACCGTGAGCTTGTCCTCATCGGAGAGTTCTTCAATCCCCAAAATCGCGATGATGTCCTGCAGGTCTTTGTAGCGCTGAAGCACCTTTTGCACTCTGCGCGTAATTTCATAATGCTCTGCGCCGACCACTGAAGGATCAAGTATAGTGGAAGTGGAATCAAGAGGATCAACCGCAGGGTAGATGCCAAGCTCCGCCAAAGAGCGGGAAAGCACGACGGTAGAATCAAGGTGCGAGAAGGTCGTCGCGGGCGCAGGATCGGTCAGGTCGTCCGCAGGCACGTAGATCGCCTGCACCGAGGTGATAGAGCCTTTCTTCGTGCTGGTAATCCTTTCCTGCAATTCGCCCATTTCCGTGGCAAGCGTCGGCTGGTAGCCCACTGCGGACGGGATGCGCCCGAGCAATGCCGACACTTCGGAGCCCGCCTGCGTAAACCGGAAAATGTTATCTATGAAGAGCAGCACGTCTTTGCCTTCGGTGTCGCGGAAATATTCAGCCATGGTAAGGCCGGTGAGGCCTACCCGCGCGCGGGGACCAGGAGGCTCATTCATCTGGCCGAACACCATGACCGTCTTATCAAGCACGCCTGACTCGATCATTTCATAATAAAGGTCGTTTCCCTCTCTTGAGCGCTCTCCTACTCCCGCGAATACAGACACGCCCCCGTGCTCTGCGGCAATATTGCGGATAAGCTCTTTTACTACCACGGTTTTCCCCACGCCTGCGCCGCCGAAGAGCCCCACTTTGCCCCCTTTCAATATCGGGCAGATAAGGTCGATAACCTTGATGCCTGTTTCAAAAATTTCTGAGGTGGTGGATTGTTCGGAAAACGGCGGCGCCTGGCGGTGGATGGGGAGCGTCTGTTTCGCTTTCACCGGTTCTTTCTCGTCAATTGCTTCACCGAGCACGTTAAAAAGTCTCCCTAAGGTTTCTTTCCCCACCGGCACGGAGATGGGAGCGCCAGTATCGCGCGCGGGCATGCCGCGCTGCAGGCCATCAGTGGATCCCATGGCCAGGCACCGCACCAATCCCCCGCCCATGTGCTGCTGCACCTCAAGCACTAGTTTTCTATCCTTATTTCCTTTGTCACCCTGAGCCTGTCGAAGGGTCTCTCCTTCGCTAAGTATAACTTCAATTGTGTGGTAAATCATAGGCAGATGGTTTTCAAATTTCACGTCAACGACAGCGCCGATAACTTGCGCGATGACGCCTTCGGATACTGACGTAGTTTTTGTAGACATAATAATAATTCTTAAGAATTAACGTATAATGTATCTCGTATCATGTATCAGGCCATATCCCCTAATACGTAATACCAAATACCTAATACGTCACCTTTCAATCGCAATCCTTCCCGCGCTGATTTCGGCGATCTCTCTCGTGATGCCCGCCTGCCGATCGTGGTTATAGAGCAAGGTTAGCTCATCAATCATTTCTCCTGCGGCGTCCGTCGCGTTCCTCATCGCGAACATGCGCGAGGAATGCTCTGACGCATTGGATTCCAAAATCGCCTGATAAAGCTGCATCTCCACAATGCGGGGAAGTAGCCCCACAAGCACCGCTTGGGGAGAAGGCTCAAAAAGGTAACCATCCTCTTCAACCGCATCCATACGCATCAACGACGCATTCATACGCTCGCTCGTTTCATCATCCTGCGTTTGATTGCGTAGTGAGTGCGTTTTAATGCGATCAGGGGTCTGAATGCGTCTGCCGACGCTGCCGAGGTAAGGATCATCGCTTATTAAAGGAAGAAGCTGCTTGATCCTTGGCTTTTGCACTAAGCTCGACACGAAATCCGTATACGCTATCACGATCCGATCATACGTGCCTTTCAAATATTCATCAATCACGAGGCGCGCGAGGGGGCGTATTTCCTCCACCCGCTCGTTCACGTCGAGTTTGGTGAATTCGGCGATCATCGTATGGCCGCGCTTTTGCATTACTTCTCTTCCCTTGCGCCCCATAATCACGAGGTCTGCTTCCACATTCACTTTTTCTTTATGATGGAGAATATACTGGCGCGCCATTTCTATAATGTTCGTATTGAAACTGCCGGTAAGGCCGCGGTTAGAGGTGATGAGGATGAGGCCAATTTTTTTAATAGTGCCGCGCTCCTCCAAGAGGGCGTGGTAGCGCGTGTTCGTCTTCTCCACAATCGCCTGCACCACTTCCCACGCGAGCGTGGCATAGGGCCTTGTGGAGAGCACGTTCGCGACCGCCTTGCGCATTTTCGCGGCAGACACCATCTCCATCGCGCGGGTTACTTGGCGCGTGGATTTAATTGATTTAATTCTTCGGCGAATTTCGCGTCCTTGTCCGGGCATACCTTGTTGGTAAGTTTCAATTCTCAATATTCAATTTTCAAACGTTTGAAAATTGAATCATTGAAAAATTAATTGAACATTGAAAATTTTTATATCCATTATATGCAAAACGCTAACTCTGAACTTTAATATTTTTATACTCGTTCAGTGCGTCTTTCAATTTCTCTTCCACCTCTTCAGTTAATTCCTTCTTCTCTCTAAGAAGTTTCATGAACTCCTGCTTTGAGGTGTCCAGATAACGATGCAATCCTTCCTCCCAAGAGCGGATTTCCTCTACCGGCACGTCATCTACATATCCGTTCGTGGCGGCATAGAGGATGACTATCTGGTGTTCGACAGACATCGGCTCGTACTGGCCTTGCTTCAAAATTTCGGTCAAGCGTTTCCCGCGCTCGAGCCTCGCGCGCGTCTCCGGATCAAGGTCGCTCCCAAATTGCGCAAATGCGGCAAGTTCCCGATATTGCGCCAATTCAATTCTCAGCTTCCCTGCGACTTTTTTCATCGCCTTCACCTGTGCGGCTGATCCCACGCGGGAAACTGACAAGCCTACATTCAGCGCGGGCCTGATGCCCTGATAAAAGAGGTCGCCCTCGAGATAAATTTGCCCGTCGGTGATGGAGATGACGTTGGTGGGAATATATGCGGAAATATCGCCTGCCTGCGTTTCAATGATAGGTAGCGCGGTAAGCGACCCACCGCCGTGCGCTTTATTGAGTTTGGCTGCGCGTTCCAAAAGCCGCGAGTGGAGGTAAAAAATATCGCCCGGGTACGCTTCCCTGCCTGGTGGGCGCCGCAGAAGCAGCGACATTTGCCTGTAAGACCATGCGTGCTTGGAAAGGTCGTCATAAATCACCACCACATCTTTTCCCTTATCCATGAAATATTCGCCCATGGCGCAACCCGCGTAGGGCGCGATAAACCATAAGGGAGCTGGCATTGACGCGCCAGCCACGACCACGATGGTGTTTGCCATCGCATCCCGCTTTTCAAGCTCGGCGACTATCTTTGCCACTTTGGAATCCTTCTGGCCAACAGCGACATAGATGCTAATAACGCCGCTCTCGCGCTGGTTCACGATCGTGTCAATCACCAGCGCGGTCTTTCCTGTCTGGCGGTCGCCGATGATGAGTTCCCTCTGCCCGCGGCCAATGGGAATCATGGAGTCAATCGCTTTGATGCCTGTCTGCAGAGGTTTATTGACTGATTCGCGGGCAATGACTCCAGGAGCGATCTTTTCTACTGGGTAATACGCTAGTTCACGCGACTGGCCACGCGAGTTCACGCCACCTCGATCTTGCGTTAACTCGCGCTCACCTTTGCGTAAACTTGCTTCTACGACAGGTCCCTTCCCGTCAATGGGCTCTCCCAAAGGATTAACCACGCGGCCGATGAATCCTTCGCCTACCGGCACCGAGAGCACCCTGCCAGTCAAGCGCACTTCATCACCCTCTTTTACCTTCTCCTGTTCGCCTAAAATAATGGCGCCGATTGAATCCTGCTCAAGGTTCATGGCAACGCCGCTCACCGGCTTAGCCTCCCCTTGGGGTAAAAACTCAATCATTTCCGACATCCGCACATTGCTCAAGCCTGCTATCCTCGCGACCCCGTCGCCCACTTCCATCACCTCTCCGACTTCGGCGACTTCGGGAGAAAATTGAAACTCATCAACTTCTTTTTTTAGCGCGGCTACAATTTGGTCTTTGGTGGTATTCATAGTCAAATATAACAATTATAGATACATTCCTTTACAAATGATTAAGCCTGCGTCGCCAGTTTACGCACGAGGACTGTGCGAGCGAGTTCCACAGAAGTAAACTGGCGAAACTGGCGGGATATAAAATGGTTACTGCTCACTGAGTTCAACACGACGCGAAGGAATGCCAATTTTTCGAGGATTTAGGCGTTCAAGCTGCTTGGTCGCGTCCGCAGAAAAATTGTGCATTCCGAACGGCGAGGACCTTGAGTGAGCACTTACATAAAAAGTATCTCTATAAGAATTAAACTTGTGCACTATATAATTTCTGCCGTAAATCCGCAAGCCACCTCCCCACGCTCGCGTCATACACATACCCCCTCGCCTTAAGCTTCACGCCGCCTATCAGCACAGGATCAATTATCCTCTCGAGCGCCACGCTTCGTTTTCCTGTGGTGGGATGCAGCGCATCGAGGAGATACTTTATCCATTCTTTTTCTTGCGTCGGGCCATGCGCCCTGCCTGACGTAAGCGTAACCGCAATCATCCCCTCCCGCTCATACAGCACCTCGTCAAACGCGCGTATAATCTTCGACAGCATTCCCCAATGCCGCCGCTGCTGCAATACCTGGAGCATCCGCCGCATGATGGCGGGCAGCTCTTTCTCCGGAGCGGCTTTTACCGCTTCATAGAGCGCTTCTGCGTATGTTCTCGGGGTGGTTTTCATGGCAAATGCTATAGTAATGCTATTGCGATACGGTTATATGCTTAATCGCTTCCTCAATAAATTTCCTATCCTCTTTCTCGTCCATTTTTCGCTTCAACACTTTCTCCGTGACTCCGATCACTAGATCCGCAGCTTCCGCCTGTACCCCCTTAAAAAGCGACTCCCGCTCTGACGCGATCTGCTCGCGCGCTTTGGCTACTATTTTCTCTGATTCCAACTTCGTGCGCTCAAGTGTTGATTGTTTCACCTGTTCTGCCTGCACGGCGGTTTCTTCCATCACTTTTGCCGCTTCTCGCTTTGCTTCCTCGACCTTCTGCATCTTTAGCTGATCAAATCTTTTGGACTCGGCATCAACCCGCGCCGCTTCTTCAAGGCTCTTCTCTATCCTCTCTCTCCGCTTCTCAAGTACCGTAAGAATCGGCCGATAGAGGAACCGATAGAGGATGAAAAGGAGCACGGTGAAATTGATGATCTGTGCGATAAGCAACCGCCAATCAATCCCTAACTTCGAGAACAATTCTTGCATAAAATATTCAAGTTAATTCTACGTGGGGAACGACCCCCTCTTCATCTCCCCCTGCTTCAGCCAAAGGCTGATCCGCCTCTGGCGGAAAGGGGGAGACATGGTGAGGGTTATTCGCATCTGGGTTTACCCGCATAACTCTCTGCAATTATCATTAAACGAATTTGATGATCAGCGCCACGACAAGTGCATAAATGGCGATAGCTTCGGTGAACGCGACCGAGAGAATCATCGCGGTCTGGATCTTGGCGCCCGCTTCCGGATTTCTCCCGATTGATTCCACTGCTTTTGATCCGATGCGTCCGATGGACAGCGACGGGAACACCGCGCCCAGCACGATGGTCGCGCCGGTCATGATGACCTTGATCGAATCAAGATTGTTGGCCACTGCGTTTGTTACTTCTTCAGACATAAATTTAATATAATTATTTTCTTAGATCGACGACCTTGATGCCAACTCGACCTGTATATGTTGGCGACGCTCAGGAATTTCGCGCCTTGTGAAAAATATTAACGTCGACCCGCCCAAATCTTGCTCGGACAAAACTGAGGCAGGCTTGCGTCAATGTTCGGCTTCCACGGTAGCCATGGTTAAGAATACCAGTGTCAGCATGGAAAATACCAGTGCCTGGACGAATCCAACAAAAAGTTCCAGAAAAAGGAACGGCAGGGGCGCAAACCACGGAAGCAGAAACAGCACCACAGTAAGCAGCACTTCGCCTGCAAAAATGTTGCCGAATAACCGAAAAGAGAATGAAATCACTTTTGCCACCTCTGATACGAGCTCGAGAATGCCCACAAAAAAAAGAATCGGATTTTTAAAATTAAAAAATTTCGACGCGTACTTAACAAATCCTATCGTAGCGATACCCATGACCTGGAGCGATGCTACCGCTACCAAGGCAATCGCAATGGTCACATTCAGATCCGCAGAAGACGAGCGCAGGAACGGCACCAGTATCTGCCGCCCCCCGTGCTCTTCCCAAATGCCGATTGTGCCTAATCCCGGCACTACTTCCACTAAATTAGATGCGAGGACAAAAATGAAGATGGTAGCGACAATGGGGAAAAAATTTTTTGATTTCTCTCGGTCATGGGTTACCGAAGTGATAAAATCAAACATTCCTTCCAAGATGGCCTCCAACACATTCTGCAAGCCGTGCGGCACTTCCCTTAAGCGGCGCGTCCCCAAAAACGCAATGCTTATAAGCAGGAGGGAAATCGCGAGCGCCACCAGGAGCGTATTCGTCACGGGAAACGTGCCCCAATAGAACAGAGCTTCTGCGGCTATACTAATGTTCATACTCAACGAAAATCAAAATGCAAAATGTCACCGCCTTAGCGGGATCCCGCATACCAAAGATATTGAAATAAGGTGCGGGACAAAACTCAAAATTATGGAGTCCCGCCCCGCGGGACGAAATACCTTCATTTTGATTTTTGACTTTTGATTTTTGAATTATCACTTTCCATCTCCTTCGTAATCTCCTTCGTTTTTTTATACACGCCTATAGTGGTTACTACGAGTGATATAAAAATTCCCACAAGCAACGCAAGGGGGGACGTGCCAAAACGTTTATCGAGGAATCGCCCAAGAAGGGCAAATACCACGAGCGGCACAGCAATGAGATATCCCAAATTCCAAGCCAATGACAGCGCTTGCCACAATGTTGAACGCTCTTTTTTCCCTTCATCAGTATTATCCATACCCGCCTAAGTCTTGCAGGTTCACTGCGTAAAATACCACATTAATAAAGTATTGTTTCAGAGGTTTCCTTATACTGAAAGTGAATGACATACAGAATTTAGGCTGGCACATTTCGGCAATCATTGTAGCGATTTTTCTTAAAATCATCAAGTGTGGCTAAATTTTTTTGGCTAATATAAACAAAAATATAACCACTGTGGCTTATTCGACCTATACTTATACCAACCTATACTTTCCTTTACTTTCCCTTATAAACCCCTCCTGCAGCAATTCCGGCAACACAGCGCTAAACTCTTTAAGCGCTGCCTTCGAAACATTCTTCTTCTTTAATAATAACCGCAAAACCTCGCCCCGCAACTGCCTTCGCGATCCCTCAAATTTTGGCTGTCTCCGATAGGCGCTGCTGCGCCGATTGGGATTGTCTCTTTCAATTTTCCCGAGCATCGCCCCATAATCCATAAGCGCCCAATACCATTCGCGCGGATTCTTGCGGTCAAGTGTTAATTTAACGAATTTCAAGATTTCTTGATCACCTATTGTTCTCCCCCTAAAAAGGGGGAGACGTGAAGAGGGGGTGTGTTCTCTCGTAAAAAAATGATGAATGTAGGTGCGTCTTATATTCGTCTCTATAAACACCACAGGTAAATTATAAGCAAACGCCGCGATCGCGCCCGCAGTCGCCTGCCCTATGCCCGGCAACGATCTCAATACCTCAACATCATGCGGCAATCTTCCGTGGAATTCAGTGACGACCTTCAGTGCTACCACCCTCCGGTTGTATCCCATCCCTTGCCAACATTTAAGAATTGATTTCAGTGGCGCCCGAGCGAGCGTGAGAAAATTTGGAAATGTCTTTACAAATCTCGGGCAAAATTTCAACACCCTTTCAACCTGCGTCTGCTGGAGCATGATTTCAGACACCAGTATCCTATAGGGATCTCGCGTGCGGCGCCACGATAACGTGTGCCTCCCATGAGCACGGTAGTAATTCCAAATGACCTTCCGGAACTTTGTTATGCCTGATGGTTTATTCTGCATGTGACCACAAATCTTGAAATATAAGCTTCATTGTCTTCGCAATTGATTCAGAAGTAATCGCGAGCGCGAGCATCTCTTTCGCTTCGGAAAAAAAAGCCACGGTATTATCGAAAATCATAATCGTCGTCTCCATCATCATCTCTTTTGGTATAAATCTCGTCTGCCGATTCTGATTGGCATCGAGCTTTTTATACTCTTGCATTAACGGCGTATCAAGCGTGAGCAATCGATAGGCAACATCTCGCTTCAACCGCGTCGGGATATAGTACTCGCGATCGTAGTCCTCTCCTAATACTTGGAGGATATTCTCAATGTTCCCCAGATAATAAATAACTTTCTCACTACATTCAAGGCTTTGATTCGACAACGCCTCATACCCCTCTTTTGTTTGATATATTTCAACCTTCGGCTTCCCTCCACCACTTCTAAACATCGCATTTAACTGCGGCAATAACTCCGCGAACTCAAGCTCGAGCCTCCGCGTCTTCCTCTGCTCATTTCCCAATTGTGCCAGAATTCTTTTTGGTTCATGCGCCGTGTAATGTTTCTCATATTTTTTACTGTCTGAATAGATTAGACCCTTTGTCTCAAGATCGGTAACGACCCTATACACAGTGGGTTTTTTTAATTTTGTCTTCAAAATTAACTCTTTTAAGGTGCTGGGACCAGAACTTGCGAGTTCCAAAAATACTTGCCGTTCTCTTGTGGTAAGTCCAATCTTAGCCAAAATTTTACTTAATTCCTGTTCTAAATTCATAAAGTATCACTATATTTATACTTTAATATTAGCATATATTTTTCTTTATTTCAAGCCATTATTAACAATTATCGCATAAGATTTATATAATAAATAAACAAATTTATACTTTCCCCTATACTAGGATGTTATTCTTAATCAGACACCCTTATGGAAGAACGAGACTTAAAACCTACCTATAACACTTTACGGCTTTATCTTTCAGCTCCCATCCGCTCGAGTGAGTATAATCAGAAAATTTGTAACTATTTTAACAATCGAGATTTTTCCGTCTTTCTCCCTCAAACCATGACACCAAAAAGGGTAAGCGATGAATACTTCCCCTACCATGTGTACACCAACTGTATAAAAGAAATGGAAAAATCAGACTTATGTCTGCTCTTGCCTCCTTATGGCAATGACTGCGCCTTTGAGATCGGCTGGTATAGGAAGGCGGAGAAACCAGTAATCGTCTACGTTGCAGATCGAATAAGTTTCTTGCGTGACTGGATGGTGAAGGGTGGCTGCGACGCGTTTATTACTGATAGCCCTACCACATTCCAGGTGTTTCGCGAGGACCCTATCATTGGTAATAAGCCGCACTACCTTATCGCTTCTCTTAATGAACTACCTTATAAAGTACGCGAAGTGTATGAAATCCTTACCAAAAAATATTAGGTACTATTTTCGATCAGTAAATTTTTATGTGGATGAGTATCTGCGAGGGCTTCTGACAAAACTCCCACTGGTTTGTCATTCCCCCGTGGAACACTCTCTTCAGTCTCCCCCTGAAAAGAGAGAACAGCGATTGCCGGCTGTCCTCCCCCATCGGCAGGGGGAGGCGCAAGGTGGGGGTATAATTCACGAGAACTTCGCGGCAATGATTTACCAATGTAATGGCTCGATGTTCGATCGCCCATGGACCGATAATTATACCGATGGTCGCGATTGCTTTATCGCAGTCACAGAAGCAGAGCTCACGCGCGGAAAATGCATCGATGAGTTAATCACTGATCCTGATAAACTTCTCACATTCACTCAAGCCTACCAACAATGGGCGCTTGCCCAGATACGACAAGAAGGCCTACACGATGCAGAAACTGTGCGCGCAATCTCATATCTTATTGAAATAATATCGCGCAAACAAAAAGGCGGACGTCGCGGCGTGCTTAAATCGCGGCCGGTTGTGTTTGAGCGCGTATTTTCTTATTTGGAAACCACCTGCAGCTTCAATGCGAATTTCAAATATCGCCTTGGCGGTATTATTGAAATCTACAACCGCGCCACCTATGCGATCGACGATGTCTTTGATGATTCTGATTACCGTGGCGGCGAACCGACGCTCCATAAAATTTTCAGTAAAAGAATAGCCATTCTCGTCGGACAATACCTGCACATGTGGAGCCTTGAACTCCTTATACAGGAATTAATTACTGCCGGTATTCCTGCGTACATTCGCGCAGAGGTTATACGTTCTTTTAATATCATTCATACAAGCATTTATCAAATGGAAAAAGAAAATTATGATTTACAAGAAAAACTGCGTAGCGACTTAAATTTCCGTACACAATATCTGCGTCAGACTATGGAAAAGAATGTGAGTCATTACTTGATACGAGTTGATCTCCGCACCGGAAAATTTTATGAACATATCGTAAGGATGGCAGCACTCTTTGCAACCCATAACATTGCCATCGCCGATAAATGGCAAACATACGGCCTTGGGCTTGGGTTTAGGTACCTCATTGATAACGACCTCAAAGACTTAATTGATCCCTACTTTGTGAAGCAAGGAACTGGCTCGAAAGGACTCAAAGGCAAAGAACATGAATCTTTCATGGGTGATTTGGAAATAGGCAAGATTACCTATCCGGTACTTACAGCGCTCAAGAATAAATTTGATCCCGTCATTATCCGTATGATTGGCAAGAAACTTACGCTCTCCAAAAAAAATTTAATAACGAAATTCGTCATTGATAACGGCGGCGTGGATGCAACCATGCAACTCATGGAACACTATGCTGACATATCAAAACAGGTCTTAAAGAAATTTAATGTCAAGGATCCTACTCTCTGGGAACTAACTGAATTGTATAAATTTAGTAATTTACCATTTGAAAAATATAAACTGTAGCGTGGCAGTTTATCTGCCACTCACGTGGTCGGAGACAAGCTCCGACGCTACAGATTAAAATATCAATAAAATGGGAGAAATAAAATGAAAACAAAAATTTTGATACTTTTACTCTGTGCGGTAACCGCCCACGCACAGATTAAATTTGTGGGGGCGGGGGGAGTAGGAGACGGAACACTCGTCCCATCTGCTGGCGTCGGTGCCGTCTGGAAAGGGTGGAATGGAGAGATAAGGGTCGGAGTTATTGAAGAAAAAACCTTCCTTCTCCTCAAACTCGGACGAGAAGTACGAGGAATCACGCTTCTTTCCGAGGGACGAGTAGGAGGATATCCTTACCTCCTCACACTTGGAGGAAAGGAATTCCCTTCTCCCTCAAAGGAGTCATCGCTCTTCCTCGGCGGTGGCTACCTCCTAACCAATGGCGGTTGGGAGCCAGCCGCCGCTATGGCCATGTCCATGGCGGTGAATCGTAAAAAATGGAAAGTGGGGACTGAAATCATCTTCACTTTCCCAATCGAGCCTCACCTTGTGGTGAAATTCGCCGTCCCGTTTTGAAAGAGAGAAAATGCATGTTAACAATCATAATTATCGCCTCCCTTTATGGGGCGACGATGAAACTGGCAGACCTGTGTGATGAGCACGGTCTGTGGCTATTCCGCGGAGACGCGATCCTCTTCGGGATACTGTGGGGGATTTTTGGATCGCTGCTCGTTCTTGTGGACGAGTTCATCGCCAACATCATGTTGGCGATGAATCTGGCCTTCATCGTTCGAGGTAGACTGGACTACTTCAATCACCAACTCGCCTCCTCACTCATTATCCTCACCTTTCTGTTCTCCTCCCCCCTCCACCCCTTCCTCTTTGGAGCGTTCTATGTCATTTTTGTGATCTTTGGTTCAACCAAAGATTTCCTAGATGACGTCTTGAAAAAGAGTGGTCCCCTCGCCACCTTTTTCGAGATCATGCCCTACTATCCAATTCCAACTTTCATCTATTCCATCATTAGTGGCTATTGGATAGTATTCATCGCATTCTTAACCTACACAGTGAGTTATAACGCGGTTAAGTATGCGTTCCAACGATAATAAGATACGCGAGGGAACTGCAATTTTTTCGGCGGAAACCCCGAAAGGATCCCGCCAAGGCGGGACCAACGGGGCAGGGGCGCTCTCGAGTGAGCGACGTTTACCCCGTACCCTCCGACGTTACGTCGGAGCGGTACTGGGGCCGAATAAAATTGTCAGTTCCCGAAGCGTTCTTAGAAACCGAAAAAGGCTCGACCATCTCGAGCCTCTTCTTATGGCATGAGAGCCGCCGATTTGTCGGAGACATCCGGTTATTCAACCGGACAAGAGCTCCAACGCTACGGGTTGAGATTCGGATACGATGAAAGCATTTTCCAGAAACGTCCGAGGGATTTGATGATTGCGGCATGGACGCGCACGCGTTTTGATAACGGAACATGGAGCGCTTTTGTTTCGACCACCACCGCGCACTGCGCTGAAGGGCCGCGCACGACTTTTCCGTTTAAAAAAATTCTTTTGGCACTTAAGAGCTCGTCCACTGACCCATCACTGACATCTGCGACGATACCATTTTGCACCTCAACTTTTATGCCGCCGTTCCATACCCTGCCGCTCATTTTAAGTCTGAATCCATGGCGCTTGATAATGTTCACTATTCCCAACGCGACCGGGTCACGCGCGCCCAAACGACTATTCACATAAATATAGGGATCAACGTTGCTCGCATCCTCGTGAAGGTTCACCACCAGCCGCGGAGGATATTGTTTCGCGTAACGCAAGACTGCGGCAATCATGTGCGCGGATACCGTAGAGGAAGGAGAGTGAGAGCGGGGTTTACGGTGATGCGTTAAGTCCAACAACACATGCTCGGCATCGCTCACGCTCTGGAAGCTTTTATTATCCCTCGGCCTATACCGGCGGTCGGGATACCGCCAATTGCGCCGATACCCGGAGGAATTCAATAACGGAAAAAGCACAACCGGAATCTTTTTCCCCAGTTCCCTTATATACGCCGTGCATTGCGCCACGGCATTAGGCCCTGCCGGCTCTTCCCCATGCACGCCCGCGAGCAGCCACAAGGAAGGTCCTTTGCGCGCACTCCGGTAGGAAAGGATGGGCAATGCGTATTCTTTCCCACGCAAAAGGAAAGATTGCATGAATATGCATTCCCGTTTCCAACCTCCTGCGCGATACAGTGCCGCTAAAGACCCAAAAATGCGCTCAAGCGGCATGCGCTTGTCACTTTGGTAGGTAGGGAGCGGATTGGTTATCATACTGAATTACTAGTACCACGCCTATAATTATAGTGCAGGCGGCGAATACTTGAAGAAGGGATAATCGATCACCGAAAAAAAGCGCGCCCACCAAGCTTGATCCAATAGCCGCGGGCAAATACCAAATCGTGGCAGCCGCGGTATTTTTATAATTCCTCATCGCTTCAAAAAGGCATACCATTCCCAACCCCAGCACTAATGCGTTAAGTAAGAGCCATCCCCACGCCGCACCCGCAAGATGAATTTCGCGCCCCACAAGCAGGGGGGCTACGATAATCCCGCCGAGCAAGTACCGCATTCCTGTGAGGAGCATCGCGTCTGCCTCACGAGTTAGGCTTTTATAAATTAAATTCGTAAATCCCCAGGCAGCAGCCGCGGCAAGCAGCGCTATGCTTGCTTTCGTGAATTGAAATGAAAGATTGGTAGTGAATACTGCGGCGCCCATAAGCGCGAGCGCGAGCCCTGCGCTCTGAAGGGGCGAGAGCTTTTCGCGAAAAAATAAAAAGCCAAAAAAGGCGGTAAAGGCTGCTTCCAGCTGGGAAATAAGCACGGTCTCGGTGACCGTGCCATGCTTCAAACCGTAATAAAAAAGAAGGAACGCACCACTTGAAAACACCGTACCTAATAAAAGCCTCACCCACCATCCCTTCGACAGTTGCGCGCGCTTTTCCATCACTGGTACCGCCTGCCGAAGCCCCAAAATAATCACCCCTACCGCGAGGGCGACAAAACAAGTGATTTCTAGAGGAGATAGATACTGAGTAAGGTATTTCCCTGTCGCCTCATGGAAACTTAATATGAGTGCCGTGAGCAAACCCCATAACCAGCCTTTATTCATCATAATATATCATCTGTAGCGTCGGAGTTCTTGTCCCGTCGAATGACTGGGATATCTCCGACCTCACGTTCGTAGCGTCGCAGCTTGTCTGCGACAACATCCTCATATCGGTGGCAGATAAACTGCTCAGCGACCATCGTTACCCCCTCCTCGCCTCCCCCTGCCGGAGGGAGAGGACAATCGTTGTTCTCCCCCTGAAAGGGGGAGATTCAAAGAGGGGGTTCAACTTCAACGCGCTTCCTTGTTTGTGGCAGATAAACTGCCACGCTACCACAAATTATCGATGGCGTATAAATGCGTAGTAAACCCCGTCACCATAGGCTTACGCCCATGGCATTGGTCAGCGTTCCTTCGGTGGGTTGACCATTCATCTACGGTCTTACGACCGTAGCATTCTGGTGACGGGGTAAATGCGTTTAGACGCGATTATTATTTCAACAACCTCACCTGATCAATCTTCCCCGCAAGGCGAGTGTACTCATTATTCGCACGGTCAACCGCGTTCTTGGCGTTGGTCACATGGGTTGTCACCACGCCCAGGGCTTCGCCAAATTTCCCCGCATCCTGCTGCATGGCAATTAATAATTCTAAAATACGTTTCGCCTGCTCTTCGATGCGCTTCCCCTCCATGCCCATCATGATGACTTTCAAAAAGTAAAAGAAAGAGTTCGGCGACACGAGAAACACCTTTTTCCCATTCGCATACGCGTTCAAATCGCTGTCATCGCGGATGATTTCATAATAGACAGATTCGGCCGGCACATACATGACGGCAAAATCCACGGTCCCCTCCTGCGGCAGGATATATTTCTTCGCGATCGCGTCCACGTGCTTCTTCACGTCTTTCACGAATTCGCGCTTAAGCGCGTCCCTCTCCCCGTCTGATTCCGCCTTTAGTATTTTCGCGAAATTCTCCATGGGAAATTTGGAATCAATCGGGATCAATCCTTTATCCGTCTTCAAAATCGCGTCCACCCGCTCCCCTGACTGGAACGTATATTGCAGTTCAAAATGCTCATGGGGGAAATATTGTTCCAAAAGGTCCCGCAATACCTGTTCGCCGATATTGCCGCGCAATTTGGGCGAGCGCAGAAAATCCTGCAGGTCTTTCATGCCCCTGCCCATCTCCTGCACCGCGCCCAGCTCTTTCGCCACGCTTGCAACCACTTTGGCGGCATTGTCCAGCCGCTCGTTGATTGCCCGCGTGGTCTCGTCAATCCGCTGGCTCATTCCCTGCAAGTTTTGGTTGAGCATGAGCATCCCCTGGTCTCCTTTCTGCCGCTCCTCAAATGCATGCAATTTTTTCGCCACAAACCACGCAAGCCCCGCGAAACAGATGACTAATACAATAACAATTATAGTGGTATCCATATCTTTGAATAACTTAGTGGCAAATAAACTGCCACGCTACAATTGATGATATTTTTCGTCATATGTAGCGTCGGAGCTTGTCTCCGACTCAACCGATCGTGTGGCAAATAAACTGCCACGCTACAATTGATGATATTTTTCGTCATATGTAGCGTCGGAGCTTGTCTCCGACTCAACCGATCGTGTGGCAGATAAACTGCCACGCTACAATCCGTATGCACATTATCATCATACCTTCCAAACTCGCCCTTGACAACTCGTTTTATTGGTGGGAAAGTTAAGTTGAAAAACAACTCGCCCAAAATCAATGGAAAGGAGTAAAGCTATGTTCGGCCTAAAAGAATTGGTCACCATAGGTTTAACCCTCCTTCACATCGCATTATGGGTCGCATTTTTTATCCTACTTCTCAATGAAGTTGGAAAAGTAATAGAAAGATGGGCCCAAAAACACCCCCGCGGAGGCTGATCTATGGTAGGTAGTACCAGAAATAAAAAAATAAAGGCTTCTCGTGTCTCGTACCCCCGAAGCCTTTGTTCTAACCGTAAAATTATCGTAATCCCTTGAATAACCTCATCGCATTCTCCGTAGTCACTTCTGCCACTTTCTTAAAATCCACTCCCTTCACCTCCGCTACCTTCCGCGCTATAAATTCAACGTAACTAGGCTCGTTCCTTTTGCCCCTATAAGGGTCTGGCGCAAGGTAAGGAGCGTCGGTTTCCACTAACAAACTCTTGAGCGGCACATACCGCACTAAATCACGCGCTTCATGCGCGTTTTTAAATGTGACAATGCCGGTAAAGGAAAGATAAAGCCCAAGATCAAGAAGCGCCTGCGCCGTTTCTCGCGACCCGCTGAAACAGTGCACATCCCCGCTTGCATTTATTGGGTAAGTACGGATTATCTCCGCCAAATCCCTGTACGCCCCGTCCGGATCGTCTTTTGCTGCGCGGATGTGGATCATAAGGGGCTTCTTCAATTCATTCGCCAATGCAATGTGATGAATCAATGTTTCTCGTTGCCGTTCTTTAATCGCCATAACTCCCCCATCGCCTCCCCCTCTTACCATAAGAGGGGGTTGGGGGGCGTTACCAATTCGCGTTGATTCGCGTTCTTCTTCGCGTATGTTTGCGTCTAAACGGTAATAGTCTAATCCGCACTCCCCCAATGCTACGACTTTCGGGTGCGCAGCAAGCGCCTTATAAATTCCTACGTCAAATTGCTCTGCGCGCGTGGTAAAGTGATGCTCCTCCTCATCCACATCCATTTCCTCCAGATGTATCGGATGTAGCCCCACGATCGCGTATACGCCCCAGGGGTGCTTTTCCGCGATCTCCACGGCGCGCCGCGAGGTGTCTATTTGCGAACCGACATTTACCACCCAGATATTTTTTTCCAATGCCCTGCGCAAGACAAGATCGCCGTCCTCTTTAAAGGCGGCGAAGTTTACGTGGGAGTGAACATCTACTAAAAATGGAGTCATCCTTCAGTGTTAATCCGCGTTTCCATCTGCGTTGATCCGCTTCTATCATCTGTAGATGCAGAAAAACGCGGATAGTTACGCAGAACTACGCGGAATGATCAAAACGGGTATAAAGCTCTCTGCTCCCAGATAGTCCGTATGTCTTTCACCGAGGTAGGCAGGAGCGGTACAAGTATCTGGCCATACTTCAAGAGCCACTGCGCGACCTGGGACGCGGCCACCGCATCCACGAACCATCCCGTGGTGATATACTTCCCCGCCATGACCAACGCAATGCCGGTCACTATCACTCCTTCCGCAAATCCCAGGATGCCGCCGCCGATATGGTTGAAACTTTTCAGCACGGGTATCTTCGCAATCACATTGAACATTCTGTTGATAATCCAGAAGACAAACCCCACGAGCCGAGACACGAGGAGGAATATGAGGATGAACGCAACCACCTTGGCTACGCCCTCATTGCCCATCGCAAACCCCAAAAGCTTTACCGCAAAGGTTTCAAAATAATGCCCCGCGACGAGCACGCCTGCGACCGTGCCGACCAACGCCCCAAGCGCATGGATCAGCCCGCACCAAAATCCGGTGGACGTAAAGAAGAAAATGATGAGAACGAGGATGAGGTCAAGGAGAGTCATAGAAACGAAATTTAAAAATCAAATATCAAATATCAAAATGAAGGTATTACGTCCCGCCACTGCGGGACTCCATAATTATGTCCCGCACCTTAAATTGTCGTAGTTTCAAGGTATGCGGGATCCCGAAAAGCGGGACATTTTGAGATTTGCATTTTGACTTAAATCGCTTTTCTTGGAAATAATGGCGCTTCTGGTGGGATAATCTTCGGTGCGTTAACCACCTTCAGTATACTCTCTGCCGTCTGTGGAAGAAAAGGGGCAAGCGCATGCCCGATCTCCTGCAAATCCGCCACAAGCCCCTCCAATAGTTTCTGGAGATGCTCAGTCTTCGCCTCATCCTTTGCCAAGACCCACGGTTTTTCGTCATCAACACGCTTATCGCACTCGGAAATTTTAGCCCAGATCACTGCGAGCGCCTGATCAAGTTGGTAATACTGTATTCGGTCATTAACCTGCTCTTGAAGACCCCCTCCTACTCCCCTTTCGCTCGCCTCGCTTCGGCTTCGGCGAAGCGGGTAAGGGGGAGATATTCGTGTATCCCCTCCTTTAGAAGGAGGGGTTGGGGAGGTCTTTCCATCAAGGTACTTCTCCACCATCGCGGTGACGCGCTGGACCAGATTCCCCAAGCCGTTCGCGAGATTCGCATTGTAGCGCGCAAGAAACTTCTCACGCGTGAAATCACCGTCATCGTGGGTGGGAATTTCCCGCAGGAGGTAATACCGCAAAGCATCCGCGCCAAACTCTTCAATATAATCAAACGGGCTTATGGTATTGCCAAGCGATTTTGAGATTTTCTGCCCCGCAGAGGTAATAAAGCCGTGTATCAATATCTGTTTCGAGAGCGGGAGTCCTGCGGAGAGGAGCATCGCCTGCCACATGGATGACTGCTGGCGCAGGTTATCCTTGCCTGCTGTCTGCACGCCTGGCCAGAATGAATTAAACTTTTTAAGATCGTCTGGCCAGCCGACGGCTGAAACATAGTTTACCAATGCGTCAAACCACACATACATCACCTGTTGATCATCGCCCGGCACGGGCACGCCCCACGGCATTTTTGATTTGAGCCGGGATATGCTGAAATCTTGGAGCCCCCTCTCGGTAAACTTTATTATCTCATACAGGCGATTCTTCGGTATTACAAACTCTGGATTCTTCGCATAAAATTCCAGCAGGGTATCCCGATAGCGCGAATATCTGAAAAAATAATTCTCTTCATCCACCTGTTCCAGCGCAAGGTGGGGATGGAGAGGGCAGCGGCCGTCCTCAAGCTCCGACTCCATCTTCTCAAGCTCGCATCCGACGCAGTACTTGATCTGGTAGTTTTTTTTATAAATATCGCCCCTCTTCGCGCACCGCCGCCAAAATTCCTGCGCGGCATCTCCATGATGCGCGTCAGTGGTCCGGATAAAGTTGTTATAACTTAAATGAAGCGCGCACTTGAGCTCGTCGTATTTTGCGGCATGGGCATCCGCATACGATTTGGGATCAAGCCCCGCCGCCTGCGCGCCGCGGTAAATCTTCAAACCATGCTCGTCCGTGCCAGTGTTAAAAAACACCTCATCCCCTCGCATCGCGTGCCATCGCGCAATCACATCCGCCTGCACTATTTCCAAGGCAAATCCAATATGCGGGTCTGCATTCACGTAGGGAAGCGTGGTGGTGATGTAGAATTTGCTCATATCTCTGGCATTTTCGTCTTACCCGTGTTGACGATAAGCATTTTCTTATTGCGCGGTAACGTGCCTTTCATCTGCAGCATTACGGCAAGCCCTGCAATGCCGGACGGTTCGCAATTTACTCCCTGTGAGTGCGCGAGTTCGATAGCTTTATCCAAATAACTTTCCTTGATTAACAATACATCTGAATCCGGGCCGCAGAAACCCGCATAACGATAAAGCTTGATCCATTGCTCACTATAGTGCACGAATGGCAGATGCGGCGAATAAAGCTTATCAGCTTTTGTTTTTGGATTATTGGATGTTGCCCCGATAAAATTACATTGCCGCAATATCTTAATATTTCCTCTAAACCTCGGATCGTGTTGATTTGTGGTGACTTCACGCTTATTAATATTGAGGATATTTTCATACAAGTTGCCGGTCCCGAAGGGTATGTAACAATAATCAGGAGAACTATTAAGTATTTCATAGCTCATCCAATCATAGAAACGCGTGGTAGGATCTAGCGCATCGCTTGAAGTGATATCAAAACCATTTGGATTATGCGTTAGGGTTAAAATTTCGCTCCACGCAAGCGGCCTTTTCCCTAAATCTGTTTCATAGAGCTCGCAATCTATTTTTTTAAGCGCACTATATACTTCAGGATCAAGGTTGCTGTCCACGAGCACCTTCAGATTCGGCAGATGGTATTTCCGCAGCATCATTTGAATCGCCAATGCCGCAGAACCGGAAGAGATTATTGACATCTGGGGTAGAGGTCCATGTATTTGGCCTCGTTTTTTTGCCAGTAAAAAATCGCGATACGTCACCACGATTTCCCATGCCATTCTGTCTTTATGGGTGCCCGAGGGATTGACGCTCTCATCCTTGAGCCACACGTGAGAAAAACCCGGAACTTTTATCTTACAAGTAGGCGTTGCGGGAAACTTTGGGTTTCCGGGAGGAAACTCAGGTGCTTGAGGATTATTCTCTGAAGGCACTACAATGGATCTCAATATTTTTTCTTCATTCTTAGATAATGGCATATGCCTCACTTCTCCCCTTCAATTATGATAACATACTCACCCCTTATGGGGTCCTTGCGCACTTGCGCGAGCACCTCGTCGATCGTGCCGCGATACACTGATTCGTATATTTTCGTCAATTCCCTGCATACCACTACCTGCCGCTCCCTGTGTCTCATAACTCCTCCTTCACCTCCTCTTACCTTAAGAGGAGGCTGGGTGGAGTTACTCTCAAGACCTGTCCCTTGTACGGGCGAACGGCCGTTCGCCCGTACAATAACATTTAATTCTTCCAGCGTCTTAACGATCCTATGCGGTGTTTCATAGAGTATCACAGGCACTTCACCCTCTGCAACTTGTTTAAAAAAATTACTCCTCCCTTTCTTGGGCACATAACCCAAGAAGAGGAACTTGCTCATGTTAAACCCGCACACGCTTGCTGCCGCGGTAAGCGCGGAAGGCCCAGGTACGGGCACTATTTGCAAGTCTTTCAGTTTTTCAGTTTCCTGTTTATCAGTATTTGAACTGACAAACTGACCGACTGTTAACTGATGGACTAACTCGTTCCCCGGATCCGCGATCCCCGGCGTGCCTGCGTCCGTCACCAGCGCCACGTCCCCCGCCCTTAATGACTCTATGACCTCTCTCACCTTTTGGCTCGAAGAATGCTGGTGATAGCTCTTCATGGGAGTAGCAATCCCATGCCGCTCACAGAGCCTCCTGGTCAAGCGCGTGTCTTCGCAATATACAACAGAAACGCGCCTTAAGGTTTCTAAAGCGCGGAGGGTGATGTCATTCAGATTCCCAATGGGAGTAGCAACGATGTACAAAGTAGACATCAAGTTATATCGAGTTATCTGCGTGTATCTGCGTATTAATCTGCGTTTATCCGCGTGTGGTGATCAAAATGCTCGTGGATCAGCACCTCGATGGCAGAAGCGATCGGCACCGCAAGGAGCGCGCCTATCACGCCGGAAAGCCTCGCGCCGATAAGCACCGCCAAAATCACAATAATGGGATTCAAGCCTGTGGTCTTCTGCATAATCTTCGGCACAAGCAGGTGGTTCTCGGCTTGCTGGATGAGGACATAGAGTAATACGGTCCAGAGGCCCATGGTCGGCGAGATGGTAAACGCGATAAAGATGGCGGGAATGGAGCCGATCACTGGCCCTGCGTAAGGGATGATCTCCGTGATGCCAGCGACGAGCGCGAGCACGAGCGCGTACGGTACGCCGATAATCGTGAGGCCGATGAAAGTCAACACGCCGATGGCCAGCATAAGAATAAGCTGCCCCCGGAGCCACAATCCGATTTTATCCTGAATCTTGATAGTGAGTGCAGTCACCTCCTTATGAACATGCTCTGGCGTAATGACTTGCAAAAACCGCATAATGCCATCCTCATCCACCACCATATAGAAAGTAAGGACAAGTATGATGAAGAAGGAAACCACACCGCCAAAAATTGAGGATATCGTGGTAAAGACGCCCGCGGTGACCGTGGCAAGCGCCTTCTCAAGCGAGCCCATTACTTGCTGTACACTCTCTTGGGTTGCGACACCGCTTGAGGCATCGCGCAGGTAACTGACGCCCATGGAGAGTTTGTCATAATAATAGGGAAAATTTTCCGCCAGCTGGCGCACTTCATTGACCAAGGGAGGGATGAGGAGCGTCAGCGTGATGCCGAGGACGCCGAGAATGACAACATAGACGATCAGGATGCCGAGCGAACGGGGTATCTGACGTTTTGCGAAGGAATCCACGAACGGATCGATCGCGGCAGAAAATACCAGCGCCACAAATAAAAGCGCGATAATGTCGCGTATTATGAAGAAAAAACCCACCACCGCGAGCACGCCCAGCACGCGGAATATTGACCGATAGGGAATCACCGTGGCTTCCATATGCCTATAGTATACCACAGATAAATGAAAAACCAAGCTCTCCTTAGTGGGTTCATTTCCGTTTCAAAATCTTCTCAAACGGCCTCGTATCCTTGAAAGGCCCGATGAGCGCGAGGGTATAGCGGCGATGATCAAGCATCTGTACTGCCGCGCGCTTGACATCACCCATGGTCACCCTTAAATAGCGCTTCAGTTTCTCGTGGGGGGTCTTGAGCTCTTGCAGGAACAAATACTGCTTCCCGTACCACTCGGCAATGGATGCAGAATCCTCCAAATCCAGCGTCACCTTGCCGCGGATGTATTCCTTCGCCCGCGTGAGCTCCTCCTTTGTCACTCCCTTGTGCCGCGCATTTTTTAATTCATCAATAATAGTTTTCAACGCAAGCTCCACGCGCTTTAAATCAACCCCGGCAAAAACGCCGAAATTGCCCGTATCCTCATACGCGTTTAATCCCGCGCGGATGTAATAGCACAACCCTTTTCGCTCACGTACAGAAATAAAAAGCCGCGATGACATGGTACCGCCTAATATGATGGACAGAAGCGTTGCCGCCTCAATATCAGGATGTCCAAGAGGATAACCCATGGTGCCGAATCCAAGATGCACTTGCTTGGTATCTTTATTTTTAATATAAACGCCCTCGCGGATCATCATGGGCGCTTTTTGGTAACCGTGCAGTGCGCCCCTCTGTCCAGCTCCGCCAAAATGTTTCCCCACTAAACGCTTGGCAGAAGACGAATAATTACCCGCGACCACCACCAGCGTGCGGTCGGGATGATACTGCGCGCGCAAATATTTCAATACTTTTGCCCGCGGCACAGACTGCATGATAGGAATCGTGCCGGCAATATTCCATCCCAAAGGATGTGCGCCGTACAAGCTCCCCTCAAACAAGTCGCCCAAGCTCATCAAAGGATTATCCTCATACATTTTGATTTCCTCGATAATCACTCCCCGCTCGCGGTTCAACTCGCTCTCCTTAAAAAGGGAATGATGCAACATGTCCGAGAGGATATCGAGCGCAAGCGGCAAGTGTTCACGCACCACTTTCACGTAATAGCCGGTGTGGTCCTTGGACGTGAACGCGTTGAATTCAGCGCCGACGCTGTCTAATTCTTTCGACAATGCAAGGCTCGAGGGCCTGCGACGAGTCCCTTTGAACATCATGTGCTCAATAAAATGCGACACGCCCGTCACATCCTTGGTCTCATACCGCGACCCCACTTTCACTAATACCAACACCGTCACTGCCTCGGTTTCCCGAAGAGGACAAAAAAGAACGGCCGTGCCGTTGGGAAGCGTTAATTTTTTTACCATAAAATATTCATAGCTCCCATATCATAAACAGAATGTTGTAGATCAACTTTTAAATTATTTAGTGCATTAGTAGACTCAATACTCACTTCATTTTCCTTTAAATTTTCACCTAAAATAAGAAAGGCTAACTCGTATTCATCCTCCATGATTTGATGAAACGTAAAATCGCCGTTCTCGTCTATTCCAGCCGCTGCTACTAATCTCTTTTCTGGAATATCGCCTAAATAGATACCGTACTTCTTTTCTTTATCTACCAATAGGCCTACCTTTATATTTCTATTAACTGCGCCATTCACGAATACCTGGCCTTTTATGACACCTCCCTTAAATTTATTCCATTTAATGCCATTCAATTCGTCTCCCGTTGCCCATTTCTCTGCCTCTGCTCTCTCATCATAATACGAAAACTTCTGGGCGATTTTGCTCCTGGCGTTATTACCAATATGGTATTTATCAGTGTCTAAAAATTTTTTAAAGTCATCTATGGCGCTCTTATCATACTGGGCTACCATTGACCTTGGTCCAATGTACACCAAACCGTCTATGAGTGCATTCGTTGTTTCAAAGCTTAACTTTTTCGTCCTTATAAAATTATCTATATCCCAATTCAGCTCATAACATCTTCCCAAGAGGGTAAAATAATCTAAACTCAGTAATGACTGATAGCCCTTTGCGGCGAGATACGGCTCAATACTTTTTATTTTATCTATCGTTCCGGGATTACAAATAACATTTATTGCTTCTGTTCCTTCTTCATCGCTAAAACTGCTTGTTAAGTTATATAACTCAAACAAACTTGCATTGCTTGTTTTTGTATCATCGCCTGCATAATGCGGATAATAGTAAGCAAAAGCCTCGGGTGTTTTCACTTTTATTCCATTATCAAAATAGACTAAGCTATTATATGTTTTATTTTCAGCTCCCGTGATGCCCACTTCATTAATAAATTCTTTCTTATAATCAAGGTTTTTTATGTAATGGGCATTATACCCATACCCATAGCCGATCGCTGCCAAAACTACGAGAACTGGAATGAGCTTCGCAAATATTTCCCTCTTACTGCTCTTTTCATTCTGTAAAAAGGTGTACACCAGAGGAAGAAACACAAAACTGCCAAGTGAAAAGCCAAAAACAATATTTATGAAAGACACAAAATGACTACCCCATAAGACTTCAGGGCCACCACCAACAGATGCAAGTCCTAATCCATTATATATTAATGATTCCGAAAACGTGTCGGCCAATATACCTATTAATAAAACACAAAAAACTTTAGCAACAATTCTGCCTCTACCAGCAGATAATGTTAAAATCGTACGGTATATATTTTTTATTTTCTCTTTAAATAAACCTTTACTTAACTCCCTAAAATTTTTCAAATTACCATAATAACCATCAGATCGCCAAAATAGGATAAGCAGAGACCACAAAAAACCATCTATTATTAATAACAGTATAGTCGTTAATAAATTTAACCTTAGGGGAATTAGTGCTAATAACAACCCTCTCAATAAATTGTTGATGAGAGATATTGATATCAACCAAGAGGCAAATGAAATAAGTATCCTTATACTCAACCTCCGATCTCCTAGATTTGATGCATTAAAACTTGGGTTTAAAATCTTTATGAATGTCACAATAAACAATACACAGCTTATTATCACTATCGCAATAATTGCTACTATATAAGCAATGAGATATCGATTCACTATCGAAAAAATACTATTTAGAAGGACGATCTCTCTATAAAATTTTGCTGTGGTTATCCCTTCACTTAGTGCAATAAAAGCGAGGGTGCTTAATAAGGAAAATATTAATAATCCCATGAAAAATGATGGCAAGAAGCTCACTATCCCGTACCAAACACTTTTTAATAATTTTGACATACGAGTCTTTATTTATAACTATCCCATAATTTTCAATAATGCAATTCTCAAACATTTAAAAATTGTTTCATTGTGACATTGATTGAAAACTGAAAATTGAAAATTAGAAAAGAAGTTTATGACCACAAAGCTATTTTATATCCTACCGCCGATATATTCTTGTAGCTCTTTAATTGCGACTCTCTCCTGCTTCATCGTATCCCTATCCCTCACCGTCACATCGCCCTTCTCTAAAGAATCAAAATCTACTGTAATGCAAAACGGGGTGCCGATTTCGTCCTGCGCCCAGTAACGCTTGCCGATGTTGCCGCGATCGTCCCATGCCGTCATGAAATCTTTTCTCAAATCATCGTAGATCGTGCGCGCCAGCGCCACCAGCTCCGGTTTATTTTTTAACAATGGAAACACCGCCGCTTTGTATGGCGCGAGTTTGGCGGGAATTTTCAAATACACCCGTTTTTCCTTTCCCTCCTCTGCCTCTCTATAACTATCGCACAATACCGCCAGCACCGACCGGTCCACTCCCCACGTCGGCTCTATCACGTGCGGGGTAATCTTTTCTCCCGTATCAGGGTCGGTGTATTCCAAAGACTGCCCTGAAAACTTTTGGTGATTTTTCAAATCAAAATCAGTGCGGTACGCCAAGCCGTACAATTCGCTTTTCCCAAAAGGAAAATCATATTCAAGATCAATAGTGCGCTTCGAGTAATGCGCCCGCTCCTCTTCAGGGATTTCTGCATCATGCACATGTGCCAAATCAATCCCAATGTCCTCTATCCATGCCCTCATTTCCACTCTCCATTCCTCAAACCGCGATTGCCAATCGTCATCAGGCGCGATGAAGTACTCTATCTCCATCTGCTCAAACTCGCGCGTGCGGAAAATGAAATTCCCCGGCGTGATCTCGTTCCTGAAAGCTTTTCCAATTTGCGCGATGCCAAACGGCAGCCTCCGCCGCGTCGTATTAAGCACATTTTTGAAATTCACAAACATCCCCTGCGCGGTCTCGGGACGAAAGTAGGCCACGTTCGCCTGCTCTTCCGCCGGGCCGATGAAGGTTTTGAACATCAGATTGAATTGTTTTGCGGGGGTGAATTCTTTTCCTCCGCACGTTGCACATGCGCCGCCCAATTGGTCCGCGCGAAAGCGCGCATGGCACTTTTTGCATTCCACCAACGGGTCGCTAAAATTTTTCAAATGCCCGCTCGATTCCCACACTTTGGGATTCATGATGAGCGCCGTATCGATCCCCACCATGTCATCCCGGCTTCGCACGAACCGCTTCCACCATAATTGTTTAATATTATTCTTCAATTCCACCCCCAAAGGCCCGTAATCCCACGAATTAGCAAGCCCTCCGTAGATCTCGCTCCCGGGAAACACAAAACCCCGGCGCTTTGCCAGGGACACGATTTTATCCATCAATGATACGTCCAGGTTCATACCAATTCCGATTTTATTTTCTCTACCGCCTGCTTCAGAACAGGCAAATCTTCCTTAATAGTGTCCCATACAATCTGGAGCGAAACGCCGAAATAAGCATGAGTTATCTTGTTCCTCATTCCGATATGCTCTTTCCAGGAAACTTCTGGATACGCGCGCAATAATTCTCCTGGCAAACAATTCACCGCTTCACCAATAATCTCTAGACTCTTAATGACCGCATTCACCGTCTTTTTGTCCACGACGAATTGATTATTTGCCATCCCGCGCGTAAAATCCTCAATATCCGTTATGGCATCAAGAATATCCTGAATATAAAGTTCGGCGTTTCGCTTAGACATACACCGTGTCGCGTAAAATGTTATCTTTGATAAGCGGCTTCAACGCGTCTCTTGTGACCAAATCTACCTTTCTGTCCAACAGTTCGCTCAAATAGTTCTCCAAACCGATAAATTTAATCAATCCTATCTTCGCGTCTTCATGGAAATCCACCAAAATATCAATGTCGCTCCGCTGCCTCCTCTGATCCTGCTCCCCGCGCGCAAACGACCCAAAAATACCTATATCTTTCACATGGTAGGTCTCTTGCAAGTACGGTTTCTGTTCCCGCAGCACTTCTAAACTTTTTTGTAATTCCTTGGTCATGTATTCATCCTAATAGAAATCAATACTTTTTTCAACCCCGCCTATCCGCGCCAATCCGCGTGTCCGCCAACTGGCAGAATCTGCTTGTATCTGCTTCTATAATTTCTGCTTCTCCCAAAGCTGATAAAATATTCCTTTCTTGCGAAGGAGCGCAGCAAATGTGCCTTGCTCGACGATGCTCCCTTTTTCCAACACCACGATGCGGTCCATTTCCTTTATCGTGGACAAACGGTGCGCGATGACGATCGCGGTGACGTGCTGGAAAAATTGGTGCAGGGAATCCTGGATCTTGCGCTCTGAATCTGCGTCTAAATGCGAGGTAGCTTCGTCTAAAAACAAAATCTCCGGATTTTTGTACACCGCCCGCGCAATGCCCAGTCGCTGCTTCTCTCCCCCTGATAACCGCACTCCCTTCTCTCCAATGAGCGTATCAACTCCTTGAGGAAGCTGCGGGAGCATTTCATCAAGGTGAGCAATCATGAGCGCTTTCTTGAGCGCTGCCTCATCCGCCTCTTTCTCCCCGGCCACAATGGCAATATTGTCCTTGAGGCTCAAATCAAATAATTCTGTATCCTGCATGACGACCGCGATTTTATGGATATACGAATCGCGCTCTATATCCCGCAATGATACGCCGTCAATGGTGATTTCGCCGCTGTAGTCTTCATATAATTTTAACAATATTTTAAACAAAGTGGATTTTCCCGCGCCGGAGAATCCCACAATGCCGACCTTCTCGCCCCGTGCAATAGTAAGGCTGATATCATTTAATACCTTGCGCTGGCGGTAGGCAAACGACACCTCCTTCATCTGCATGGTGTGCCACGCGGGGGAGAATGGCAATTTCCCCACGCCCTCTATCGTCGGCTGCACCTGAAGGAGCTCCTTCATTCGTCCAACGGCCACCTTGTCAACGGCTATATCATTCGTTACCTCGGCGAGCTCCGCAGTCGCGCGCCACACGAGATCGAAATAACCGTTGAACATGATGAGCAGCCCGACTTCGAATCTACCCTGATACATGCCATACCCGATAAAAACAAATCCCGCAAGGCGCGCAAAAATAGTATAGATATTCAGGCTCCCCTCACGGACACGGAAGAACACAATCCGTTTCCTGATTTCAGCCATCAAGCCATTCATACTCTTGCTGATATAGGCCTCCAGCGCGCGGGAAAAACCCATGGTTTTCACCGTCAATATATTATTGATCGATTCAAAGAGCACTCCATCAACCTCTTCTTCTCTCTGATCGACAAGTACTGATTGATACTCTGCACGTTTGGTCTGCACATAAGAGAAGAAATAGTAAGTCGCCACAAACAGGACAAAAGCAATACTAAATCCGACCCCTAATGATTTCAGAATGAAACCCACTGCGATAATGTTCAACACCGATTCAATGATATTGGTGTAATAGATGCGTAGGATGTGTTGCAGTCCGTCACCTCCGCGCGCAACGCGCTTCAGTTTTGCCCCGGACCGCATTTTTTCATGCCATCGCAAATCAAGCGAAAAAAGATGCTGTATGGTTTTTAGCTTCGCATCGAGCCCGATGCGCTCTGCCACCTGATAGCCGTGATATTTCGCAACCTCGTGGATGATAAATCTATATAACCCTGCCGCAATCCAGAGCGCCAATAATATCCAGAAATACCGCAGGGACTGTCCGCGCGTGTAATGGACGAAAAAGGTAGTGATCTGCCCCAGCGCCCATGCGGGATAGAGCCAGACCAAATCGCTTGAGAACCGCAATAAGGTCGCCAGCCAAAATTTTCCCCGATAGGGGCGAATAAAGGACCACATGTCGGCGAGGAGTTGCTTGTTTGAATAATACTCCGTGTGGGAATGATTCATGCTCAATAAATAGTTTGAGAAAACGAACGCGATTCGAAAAACTGACTTACTATATTTTCTGATAAGGCTTCAAACTTTTGCGATCGTTAATGAATGAAGCCATCCTCTCTCTATACTAAATCAAACTTCTTCTCCATCTCAACCATCCCGTCAAATCGCTCTACCGTCATCATCCGCGCGTACTCGCCTACTCCATAGTACGCAACGAGCGCGTTGATCACGTCAGAACACTCAAACGGGTGCGCCCATACACTCAAATTCACGCACTGAAAGCCAAGATCTTTCAATTTCCACCGGAGCGCATTGCGTGCATGTCTGTATTTCTCCGGAATATCAAATACGATCACGCGCCACTTCCCATCCCACCGGGAAGGGCGCACAATAATTAATTCTTCAATCTTCCGCTTCGCGAGTATATCCTTTCCTTCGGCGGTGAGCGTAAACTTCCACTTCGTACGATCGCTTAAGTCTCTGAGGTACCCTTTATGCTCCAATCGTCTCAATGCTTGACGGAACTGCCGGCGCGGGAACGTGCGCTTTCTCCCGAACGCATCGATAAGCTGTACTACATTGGGAGCAACGAGCGCGACCGTAAGCAATCCTGCCACCGCGAGGATTGAAAAGATTATTTTCGGAATTGATACTTTTCCCTCTCTTTCTGCACTACCCATATTTTTTTCTATAACTTTCACCCTCAATATAGGTATCCTGCAAGCGCAAGCTTCAAATATTTGCGATCGTAAATTGTTGAAGCCTATATTATTGACATTGAATTCCCTTAAACGATAAAAATTGTTTCATCCGTTCATTACTCATCAACTAACGCTCCACTTCAACCATCTCTCCTCTCTCTGGTATCAGCACCTTCCACTCTTTACGCCTCTCTTCCAGCAAGGTCTTTAATCCTGTTGCTTGCGCATGCTCGCCATGAACGAGGAAAATATTTTTCACCCCCTTCACATGCTCGGCATAATCCAGAAGCTCATCGCGATCCGCATGGGCAGAAAGCTCGTTCAGCTTCTCGATCCGCGCGCGCACGTCATAAAATCCATCATAAATTCTCACCCTCCGCTCGCCTTCCACGAGTCTCCGCCCCAACGTATCAACCGCCTGAAAACCGGTTATCAGCACGGTATTGCGCGGATCGCTGATCGCACGGGTGAGATGGTGCTGTATCCTGCCATGCTCGCACATGCCGGACCCTGCAATCACGAGAAAAGGCCCGGGCATATCATTCAACTGCTTGGATTCCTCTACGGTTTTTACCAAGGTGAGATTGCGGAAGACCAGCGGCTCATCGCCCCGCGCGCCAAACTCATCCCACGTCTCATTATCAAAATCATCAGTGTGATTTTTGTACACCTCGGTAATGCGATCAGCTAGAGGGCTGTCCACAAAAATAGGGATACGGGGAATTTCCTTTTCATCCGTCAATCGGTGCAGGAGATACAGCAACTCTTGCGTGCGGCCAAGGGCAAAAGCGGGCACGATGAGTTTTCCCTGCTTAGCCAAAGTTTCAAGGATGATGAGCTTAAGCCTTTCCTTAGCCCGCGCAAAATCCGCATGTACGCGATCCCCATACGTACTCTCCAATAGAAGCACGTCCGCCGACTCATGGACATATTCAGGATCAGGAATGAGCGGCGCGCCCCGGCGTCCAAGGTCTCCCGTGTATACCAGACATTCGTTGCGTGTACGGTCCACGGGCGCTTCTAATACGGTCACGGCAGAACCGAGGATATGGCCTGCGTCATAGAATTTTAACCGGACGTCAGTGCGGCTAACCCCGTCGGATGACGGGGTTTGTCTTCCTCCCACAGAACCTTGCATTTCAAACCACTCACCCATATTCCGCACATAGGGAACCTCGATAAACCGCGAGAGCACCTCTTCTATATCATCGAAGGTGTAGAACGGCTCCGCGAGGGCGCTTCCCACTGACTTCTGCCGCCGCAAATGTTCCGCATCCTGCATCTGCACGTGCGCCGCGTCTTTCATAATCCATTCAGCCACATCGCGCGTGCCCGCAGTCGCATACACATTCCCTTTGAATCCCCCTTTCGCCATCATGGGCAGCATGCCGCAGTGGTCGAGGTGCGCATGCGACAAAACCACCGCATCAATGGATACGGGATCAAACGGCAGCTTCATATTAAGCTCCCTCGCTTCCTTGCGGTGCCCCTGGAAAAAGCCGCAATCAAGCAAAATCTTCAAACCCCCCATTTCCACGAGGTGCTTGGATCCTGTCACGCCCCCCGCCCCGCCGTAAAACGTAATGCGCATATTATTCATTTAATGAGATCATTTCTATAATCCCCTCTTTACGAAGGAGGGGCAGGGGAGGTCTCCCCTCGCATAATAACTATAGACAAAAATCGAACTAATTGATAGCATGTCATTACCCGTAAATAAATCACAAGTTGGTTACGAGACTCAACCATATTTTCTCAGGAGTGGATGGGGTGTAACTAATGAGTTTTTATCCCGGCTCATCAAAGAAGAGACGCACCAAACACCTGATACATTAAAAATGTACACACCTCAACATCTTTCTTAAACCAATGATGGGAAGTTTGATCCGAAATGGCGACTCCCTAGCTATCGTTGCAGCAGATCAATTCTCAAAGGTAATCATTTTTTATCGAGAAGGAGGACAAGGTCTCGAGCTAAATTCCGATACGATAAGAAGAGACGGCTTAAGCCGTCTCTTGTGCGTCTAAATGCATTGTGAATGCGTATACATACGCTTATCATTCAAGCTCTCCCACCCCTATTTGCCGCAAATCGCTGTTGGTAATGCCACTGCTTAAGAAACGCATGATCTGGTAGGCAAGGTCGCCGTCTTTGAGGTAGTAACGCTTGCCATCGTGGATATACCAGGCTTGGCC
>JBAZQN010000014.1 GCA_041645165.1 Patescibacteria group bacterium
CGCTCCTCTTGGGTAAACTGATGGTGGGACGCCATAGGTGGTTAGGTTAATGGTAAATGAGTGTTTCTCATTATACCTAACCCTAGGCGTCTTTTTGCATTTTATGCACTTGCGGTTAGAATACACCTCGGAGCCTTTGACATTTCTGCGTTTTATGGCGTAGGATAACGTAATCGCCCTTTGACAATTCACTGAAACACCTAACAGGTTTCATAAAATACGAAAGGAGAAAAACGGAAAAGAAAAAATTTTAAATCACATTTTTTTAAATCAGTGTTGCTCACTTAATGTATAAGGAGAACAAGATGAGCAAGTACAAATTTCAACCACAACTACAGCTTCTCGTTGGGAGCTGGCATCTTCTGAAGCAGGTAATGGGGTTTGGAAACCCTAGTGCTGGAGGTGCTCTGACAATGAATGCAGCATTGGCAAGTGTTGCCGAGATGAACAAAGATTTAATGAGACTGTATGGACTGGAATTTGCAGTTTCTGGCCACCAGTGGCACGAAATTGTTGTGCCCTCAACTGAGGAGGAAATAGGGTATAGCGCGCAATGGAATAACCCTCGTGCAATCGAACTTCCTGAATGGATGGCTGGTGTGAAAACTGGGATTTTCCCACCAATAGGGAGAATAATTCCCCCAGGTTTTGGTATTGATGGGGCGGATGACGGCGCTTTCATACACCCTGATAAGGAACGCAGAAAGCTTATGCACGACATAATGGTTTACAGCTTTCGAAAATCACGTGAGGTAAAAGTAAGTTCCCCTCGAAATCAGGGTGACGTTATTTATTGGACCGGACCTGACGGCTTGAGGTGGCAGCGCATTGTTCGGGGTGATGATGTGCTGCTCGGATATGATTTGAACCCAGAACTCGAGGAGTGGAAATTAATTACACATGGAGTGGGATCCGCAGTTAAAGATGCCCTTGGTCTTGGTTATATTGTCCCTGGAGTTGATTCGCTTCTTGCTGAGTTCAAGGCCGCTGGAGATCCATGCTACCTCGATCCATTCACAGACCCTCATTTGGAGGTAAGAGGTATTGATGAAATGAACGAAATAGCAGGATCGAAGGTAGTGAGATGGCAGGGCGAATTATGTCATGAAAGGGGAGCCGGTTGGAAGTTTCATAAAGCCATGAAGGTTGCAGACCAAGGAGAGGTTTTTGATGGTGAGATCCATTTTAACGCCGGTGGGCTTGCGGCAGTAAACTTTAGTAAGTTACTTGCTAAACCCGGTGGTACAAAAATGTCATTATTCCCACAGTACGTCGACAATGATTACCTCCCCGGTGAAGGCCCGGAGGAATGGCTGGATGACCAGAAGGAGTCGATTGCGTATGGCGTAAGGTGGTCTGCAAGAACGGGCAAGCCCTTCAAAGTGGAATTTGATGCTCGGTTCTGTAGATACCATGACATGATCGAGCGGCTTTGGAAATCAGCAGTCTGGACGATCGAAGTGTTTGAGAGATATGCTGAAGCTCTGATGAATTAGTCGGCAAAGTTAGCCAATAATCAACAGCTAAAATCACAAAATCACCTATTAACCAAAAAAGCCCTCGTGAAATCCTGCGGCGGCTTTGAATTTATGGAGCGGGTTTATCACTATGAGAATATTTGCGTCTTCTGTCATTCTGACCCGCTATGCGGGGGAATCTCCGGCGAATGCCGGCCCGCATACGCGGGAGATGCTTCGGCAGGCTCACCCTGACATTGCTCAGGATGACATAGTATATTGTTGTATTTATCATCATTTTGAATATGTGCTAAGATATAGTACCAATTGTGGAACTTATCCACACCCTCTTATTATATATCCTTCCCTCATCGCGTAACTTCATAAAACCGTATTATATTCGCGAAATTCTGCTTAAGAATAGCGAATGTACGCGAAATATGAAGTCACGCGAAAATGCGCGAAGGTGTTAACAATTAATCATATGCCTAGACTCAATTATTATATAAAGAATACTACGATGGTCTTCGTTGCCGCACTGGCGCTCGCATTATTTGCCAAACCCGCGCTGGCGGCCGAGATCATCGTTGACGACGGCGATGCGGGATATGCGGACACGGGATGGAGCGTTGCCACGGATCAAGGATATCCCTTGGGTCCGGGGATGGATGTCCACTTTACCGCGGCTGGCGACGGATCGCAGACTGCCACCTCAACACCCACCATCCCTACGACAGGTAATTATCATGTGTATGTGAGTTGGACTACGCATCTGAACCGCGCGACCAATGCTCCGTACACGGTAAACTACTCCGGCGGCTCGCAGACATTTACGGTCAATCAAGAATTGCTGAATGATCAAGCCACTGTGGGCGGCCAATTTGGAGAATGGTCAGGCTGGTATCTCCTTGGCACGTTCGCGTTTGACGCGGGCACCACGGGCAATGTGGTTTTGAAAAATAATGCAAATGAATACGTGATCGCGGACGCGGTGAGATTTGTTTCCTCTACGCTCACTGTCCCCGGAGACTATCCTACCATTCAGGCTGCCATTGATGCCGCACTTCCCGGGGACACTATCCTTGTTGATACAGGAATTTATGCTGGCGATATTAATCTCAATAAAAACGTAATTCTCGCAGCAAGTTCTAGTCCTGTAATTGATTGCGGATCCACGCCAGTCAGTGGTATCACCGTCTCGTCCGATGGTGTTACGGTAGATGGGTTTGAAATCAAAAACTGCAACAACGGTATTTCGGGAGAGACCTCAAACTCCACATTGAAAAACAATACTATCCACGATAATTTAAATTTCACTGGTTCTGCAGGAGTCGGCATTCTCCTCTGGGGTGATAATGATGACAACCAGATTCTTAATAATGTGATCTATAACAACGATCGGCAAGGTATCTTTATTGGACACTGCGATTTCGCTGATCCCTCAGGAGGCTGCAGCGCCGCGACATCAGTGAGCATCAACAACGTGATAAAAGGGAATACGATCCATGATAATGGTCTCTACACGCAGGCAAATGGCCCAGACGCTTCCCAATATGGCATCCAGTTATGGAATGCGCAGAATAACACCATTGAAGAAAACGAAATATATAATCACAATACCTGGCTGTGGACACCTACCTACCCATTTGGTCAAGGTATCTACCTTTGTGCCGCGGGTGGAAATACAATCCAAAACAACAATATTCACGATAACCATTATAACATCGCGATCTGGGGCATGAACTGTGGGCCAAGCGCCACCTCGGGCGCGGGCAACCAAATTTTAGATAACGACATCAAGACTGCGACTGGCGTGGGGATCTATGGAGGACGGGGCGTGCAAATTTTTGGTTCTGCGCTTGAAGCTGGATACGCAGCTACGCAAGAAATACACAATAACGATATAGTAGGCAATGCGAACTATGGCGTGAGAAATACAGATTCTGGCATTGCTGATGCCGAAAATAACTGGTGGGGCGCGTGTGATGGGCCATCAGGAGCGGGATTGGGAAGCGGCGATGCGGTATCGGCGAATGTGGATTATGACCCGTGGACAGGATGCTTGGCGCGGGTGTCAGGGATGAAATTTGACGATGTAAACGGCAATGGCGTGAATGACACTGAACCTGGACTTGAAGGCTGGACCATCTATGGCGCAGAGGAGGTCGAAACCTTGAGTGTGGATTCGAGCAATGGCGCAGGCATGACTACCAGTAATATTCTGGGAATCGGTGAGTCTTACCTTGTGCGCGTGTCAGGTACGTATACCGCCGGAGATTCCATAACCGCGGACGCGAAATATTCTGTGAGACCGCCGAATGCGCTATGGACTGATTCAGTACAGAATTATGAAGTCTATGGCCCTGCGCTTCTTGATCTTCAGATTGACGGCGCATCACCGAACTGGGGATCATATAACGCGAACCATGTCTATTGGTATCCCCTGACCGGCGCGGGTGCTACGTTAAATTTCAAAGTGAATGACATTTATTATCCCGGCAATAGCGGCTTCTTCACGGTGACACTTTATAAGGTCTTAGGGCAGACGCTCACCGGCAGCGACGGCACGTATTCGTTCTCATTCACTTCTTACGTGAATCAGATTATCGTTGCGGAAGAAACGCAAATGGGATGGACCCAAACCGCGCCTATGCCAGACGGCTACTATACACTCACTCCTCCGGGTTCATTCCCTGACCTTAACTTCGGCAACTTCCGCTATGGCACGATTGAGGGAATGAAATATGAAGATATGAACAATAATGGTGTTCATGATGAAGATGAGCCGGGCTTGGAAGGATGGAATATCAAACTTACACCCACCAATCCTGTCGGGCCAGCGATGACTTATCTTACAAATCTTGACGGCACCTACTCATTTGTGAACCTTGTTCCCGGCGAGTACTTCGTGGAAGAGACTCCGCAGACGAATTGGTTCAAGAGTGAGCCATCAGCGGCAGGCTATACCGTGACGATCTCAACCTCTGGGCAGATAGAGCAGCTCAATTTCGGCAATTACCGCTTAGGCGCGCTCTACGGCGTGAAGTTCAAAGATGTGAACGGCAATGGTGTGAAAGACGTAGGCGAGCCGGGCATGTCTGGCTGGACGATCACACTTAATCCTGGCAATCTCACGACTACTACAGGCGCGGGCGGCGCATATGCGTTTACCGATCTTACCCCGGGCATTTATGAGCTCACAGAGATTATGCAGCCGGGATGGTGGCAGACGCTGCCCGGCGATACCGGCATCCAGGAAGTATTTGTGCACTCGGGAGAGAATTTGGGAAGCGTGGATTTCGGCAATTTCCAGCTGGGGAAGATCGTGGGAGCGAAATACAACGACCGCAATAAAAACAAACGGTATGATCTTGGCGAACCAGGGTTACCCGGGTGGAGAATCCAGCTCATAAATCTGCAAAACGGCCAGCAGCAGTATACGACGACTGGCGCGGGCGGACTGTATCAATTTGCTGATTTGAAACCCGGAAGATATATACTCCGTGAAATTCTACAGCCCAAGTGGATTCCCACGTTTCCTGCCGGGGGTATCTATAATCCAGTCATCATTTCTGTCAGCGGTGACGTGCAAACGAGAAATTTCCTGAATTATGAGCTAGTGCCGCCTGTGTTCCGAAGACGCTAAATTGAGACCTCCTCTTCCGCGATCTGCAAATTTAATCTCATACTCAAGAATGCCCCCTAAATTGGGGGTATTCTTATTATCCACTCCTTTTCCACAAGTAGCTCATTTTCTCTCATTGTGCCCTCACCAAGGGAGTGGTAAGGTTATCTTTCCTTAAAATTCTCTTTATTCAATGCTAACCGCAAAAAATATGCATAAAACCACTCTTTGGCGCGGCATTTTTGTCGTTGCTTTTTTGATTATTTCCCTACTTGGTTACCCCGCCCGTACGCCTGTATTTTCAGCAGTGAATTTGCCGTACCAGGACAGTTTTGTTGATACAGATGGCAATGATCTTACCGTCGATGGATGGGTAGATTCAGACGGAATAGGTTCTAATGCAAGACTGAGGACCACATCATCCTTGCCAGGTTCATTAACTCCTGAACACGTTCGTCTCCGATTAAGCCAATCTATTACTCAAACTATCGATACATCAGGTTTTGATGCTATTACACTTTCCTATTATTGGCGCGGTACAAGCGATGCAGATGCTGAAGACTATTTGAAAGTACTTTGGCGCGTTGCCGATACCGGGAACCCGAATTATAATGTGAACTTTACAGAACTTGCGAGCCGTTCTCTTAACACTACGAGTTGGGCCCAAGCGACAAGTACACTACCAATTTCTGCGTCACATACATTAATTGAGATTAGGTTTCTCGGGCAAAGCGACCATGTAACACAATTAGAAGAAGCATTAGTAGATGACGTATCTGTTACCGGCACCGCGTTTACTCCCGGTTCTGTTTCCATAGATAAAATTACCAATCCTTCCGGCGTTCCGCAGTCGTTTGATTTTACGCTCACAGGACCAGTTTCCATCGATATAACTTCGTTGGCGGATACGACACCAACTTCTACTATTTCCAACCTTCTTCCCGGTACCTATACGCTCGTAGAAACCGTACCCGCGGGTTGGGATTTCATGAGCCTGAATTGCACGGGTGCCGCAAGCGGATTTACCCAAACTGATAATTCCGTATCATTTACCCTTGCACAGGGTGAACAAGTTTCGTGTTCATTCACGAACACCAAAAAAGGGTCTATTACAGTAACCAAAGACATACTTTCATATAGCAGCATGATAAACCCAACAAATGATGTGACGCCATTCACCGTTAGATTAGATAACGGCTCTGCTATTGATCGAGATGTTGCAGAAGGAGCTCCCGTGACGTATCAAAATTTAATTCCCGGCAGTTATACGCTCACTGAAATATTGCCCACCGGTTACACCATTACTTCATTCTTGCCAGATAATGATCAAAATCCCAACAATGGTACACAGCTTATCGTGAACCCCGGGGAAGACGTTCAAATACTCATCACAAATACCCAGCTGCCCGGAACTATCACAGTGGACAAAAACGTGTTTGCATCCAACGGCACAACTGACGTAATTGATCCTCATCAATTTAACGTTACGCTCCATGGAGACAACGGGCACGAGGTGTCCGGCACGGTGATTGAAGGGCAAGGCACGCCATTCCCCGTGGACCCTTATGTGTATTACACAGTCACAGAGACTATAGATACGGCCTATGCCTTTGCGGGTTGCGATGCAGGACATCCGATATGCCAGGTAGTTACATCTCCTTTAAGCCAAGACAATGTAGTCCTTATCAATAATCAAAAGAATGGATCCATTACTGTAATAAAGAATGTGCTCAATCCGGACGGAGGAGAGGTCAGTGATAATCAGATGTTCACCGTTTTAATGAACAGTGAACAGAGGACAATAGCCGAGGGCCAGACAGGCATCTATGCCAATCTCACGCCGGGTACTTATACCATTGAAGAAATAAATATTCCTTCAGGATATACGTTTGGTGCGTTTTCTATTGATGAGGATCAAAATTCAAGCAATGGTTCACAAATCACGCTTACCTCAGGCCAGGTGATCACTTTGACGGCCACCAACAGGCAGCAGAAGGGGACGATTACTGTTCATAAGAATGTGATGAGTTATGAAGGCGTGGACATTTCAGATAACGCGCCGTTTATCGCTACGGTTATAGGGCAACCAAACCAGCAGTTTTCAGAAAATACACCAGCAGTTTTCAGTGTGAATCCTGGATGCTATGCAGTGGGAGAACTAGATCATCCGAACTATGACTTTGTTTCGATTGATCCATCCGGTGAAGTTTGCGTCACACCCGGCGGTTCTGTGAGTGTGACAATAACTAACAGACCTTCATCTGCGACTATTACGATTCATAAAGTAGTACAGAATCCTTTAGGGCAGTCGGTAGCAGATGATCCGAAAGAATTTAATGCAACCGTTACAGGCCAGACACCACAGCCACTTTCCATTAACCAAAATGCTGTCTTTGTGGTTGGTCCCGGCACGTATACGATAGGCGAACAGGATGCGCCCGGCTATGACCTTATAAGTATCACTGCTACGCAAGTGACGCTTTCATCCGGCAGTAGTGTGGATATCACTATCACCAACCGCCAGCGTTGGGGGACGATTATAGTACAAAAAAATGTGCTTAATCCAGACGGCGGCGAGGTGGATGATGATACTTCGTTCCCTGTCAACACGGACAACGGCCAAAACGGCATAGTCACAGAACTATTACAGCTCACGCTCACGGGTGTGACCCCGCGCGTACCGGTTACGGTGAGCGAGGGATCTGTACCACATTATGATGGTGCATTACCACAAACAGTTACCATTGCGCCAGGAGGCACCACAACCCCTCCACTCATATTTGTGAACAGACAACATAAAGCAACCATCACCGTTTTGAAAGACGTAAAAAATCCCCTTGGCGAGGAGACTGCGGATAATCATCAGTTCACGGCGAATATTTGCGGTCAGCAAATAACTATTGCTGAAAATTCGATTGGGATCGTGCAAGTGAATCCCGGCACCTGTGCGGTCGAAGAGCTGCCAGACCCGGACTATGACCAAGATCCCAATAACCCCACCTCCATTACCGTTGTGTCCGGAGAAGAAAAAACAATAACGTTTGTGAATCTTCAAAAGCGCGGGAAAATTGAAATCATCAAAGATGTGGTGAATCCTGATCTGGGGCCTGCCGAAGATGCCACGTTGTTTACTGTCACCATTGATGGTGTTGGCTCGCAGCCATTAGTCGAAGGGGCCACGACCACTTTTGATAACCTGCTCCCCGGTACCTATACGATTTCAGAAACAGCGCCCTCTACACATGATTTAGTTGATTTTTCACCAAGTAATACTATTACGATAGGTTCGCATGAAACTAAACCTGTTACCATCCGCAATCGCCAGCATCCAGCCACGATTATTGTGCATAAAGAAATTGTAGGTCCGGACGGCGATCCCGGCGTTGAAGATCCGCACACGTTCACTGCTTCTGTGGACACTGATCCGATAAACAGGCAAATATCCGAAGGGAACCCCGCCACATTCACCGTATATCCCGGGTTGCGTACGGTCACTGAACAGCCTAATTCTAATTATGAATTGGTTGATATCACTCCGAGCGCGCAGGTAGCGGTGGCACCTGATCAAATCGTAGAGGTGACGATTACGAACAAGCCCAAGTTGGTGATGATAAAAATCAATAAAATCGTGCAGGACGTGGATGGTGTCACCACCAATGACCCTCATGTATTTTATGTCACGGTTGGCAGTGAAACGAAGCCGTTAGAGCAGAGTACGACAACGGTATTCATGCTTCCTGCTGGCACGTATACCATCACGGAAATGGAAGACCTCGGTTATAGCGTCATCAGCGGGTCTCCGCAGACAGTGCAACTGAGCGCGGGACAAAGCACCACAAAAACAATCACCAACCGCCAGCGGACGGGGAAGATTGTCGTGGTGAAAGATGTCATCGGGCCTCATGGTGAGGATGTGCATGATACGACTCCATTCCAGATCCAATTCAATGGCGGCGCTGATCAGCCGATTGCGGAAAGTGCGACCACGACGTTTGATAATCTCGTGCCCGGGACTTATGCGCTCACGGAAACGCAAGGACAAGGCTATGACGCTCCTCTATTCTCCACGACCACGCCCATCATCCTTGATCCGGGAGAAACCGTTGAAGTAAAGATTACCAATCGCCAGCAGGAAGGGTCGATTACAGGGACCAAATGGGAAGACATTAACGGTGATGGCGTGAAGGATGAAGGAGAGTCAGGAATTCCTGATGTCACCATCGCGCTTGGCCGCGTGAGCGGACCCGAAACACCTGAAGGCCGCATCCCCATTGAAATTGTTGCTTTGAGCCTCACGAGTATAAACGGAGCCTTTACTATTCCTAACGTGGTTCCGGGACAGTACACGCTGTTTGAAGAACAAAGAAACGGCTGGCAACCAACTACTCCGTGGCACGTAGATTCCTTTTTTGACATAACCTATCGGATTGACCTAATCCCCCAACAGAAACCGCTCGTGAGTGATTCATTCTTTGATGTGTTTGTATATTCGGGCGAATCAGTCAGCACGGGAATACCCAGTGGATGCCAGCCAGCCGCGTTTGCCGGCAGCTGTGGGTTCGCGCCTCTTGAGTTTGGCAACTTCCAGTTAGGCTCCATTTCCGGCATGAAGTGGAATGACCTGAATGGCGATGGAATAAAAGATGAGAATGAGCCGGGGTTGCAAGGATGGACGATTACGCTGAACCCCGGGAACACTTCAACCACGACTGATGAGAATGGTAGCTATTCCTTTGAAAGTTTAATTGCCGGCACCTATACCGTTTCAGAAACCGTGCAATCAGGTTGGCAGCAGACTTACCCGGTAAATCCGGGCACGCATACTGTTCAAATCACGTCCGGTACGGTGGAGACTGGCAAGAATTTCGGCAATCGTTTAAGACTTGGTTCTATTATTATCAGAAAAATTACTATTGGAGATGATGGTACCTTTAACTTTAGTGGTTTGGGTGGATTTAGTATCACGACAATCAATGGAGTTAGCACTTCCACCCATGACGAAATTGAACCAGGAATATATGAAGTGTCCGAATCATTACCAAGTTTGTGGGATTTAACGAATATAGAATGCTCAGATGATAACAGTGAAATGGGCCCGGTTGGCAGCGGCATGGTATCCATCAATTTGGATCCAGGCGAATCGGTCACTTGTACATTCACGGATACTAAACGCGGTAAATTAATTGTACAGAAAACAACATATCCTGCAGGTGATCAGACTGAATTTCCAATTCAAATTCTCCGTGAATATCCCGGACAAGGAATTATTACCGATGGTCGTACCGGTATAATCACTGACACACAAGATAAAGAATTTGAAATTATTCCGGGTGGTATCTATTTTGTCAACGAAGAACCAATTCCGAACGGATGGGAAATAGTGAGTAATAATTGTGAAAATATTGTAGCTCAGCCAGGTGAGACTGTTGTGTGCGAAATTGTGAATAAAAAAGCTGCTCATATAAGTATTACGAAGACTTCAATTGGTGATTCAGGTGAGTTTTCTTTTACAGGTGATCTAGGGGAATTCAACATTGAAACCACGCAACCTGATACGCCCTCTACGACCTCCTTTGATGTATTTGTACCAATCGCCGGACAGACTATTACCATAACTGAAACCGTACCTTCAGGGTGGAGCGCAGACCAGCAATCGTGCGTCCTTGAGAATGTTATGCCGGGTGGATTGCAGCAATGTGCGTTCACCAATACCAAACAAGGCAGGATTATCGTTGATAAAGTAACAAACCCATCGGGTGATCCACAGTTATTCACCTTCACCCCCAGCTGGGGCGAACCGTTTACGCTCACCGACACAGATCTTCCGCACGACAGCGGTTATCTCACACCTGGATCGTATTCAGTGGATGAAACCGTACCTCTAGGTTGGGACCTCACGTCTGCAACCTGCGACGATGGAAGCAATTCCAATGCCATCCAATTGGATGCCGGAGAAACAGTGACGTGCACGTTTACAAATACTAAACGAAGTTCGTTGACGATTGTTAAAGCTACCATTGGAGGTGATGATGAATTCGGATTTAACGCTAATCTTTGTGAGCCTGTCATACAAACCTATCCAACTTTTTCTTTAATCACAGAAAATGGTAGTGCATCAGTTACTTATGAATTGCCCGGAAATTGTAACTATAGTATATCCGAGGATGTTATTCCCCAAGGTTGGGGTTTAACTACTGACCCACAATGCAGCGGAATACTTCAGCCGGGTGAAGAAAAAATATGCGAATTCATAAATACGAAACGCCCGACGTTAACCGTGAATAAGATTATTACGAATGATAATGGCGGCATCGTGACCATCCCTGATTTCACACTTCGCATTGATGGCAATCAAGTCACAAGCGGCCAGACCGTGGAGCTTGCATCGGGTATCCACACGGTCAGTGAAGACCCATTTAATGGTTACACAGGTGTCATAGGAGGCGATTGCGCACCGGATGGAACGATTACGCTCGCGCCTGGAGATACTAAGATCTGCACAGTGACCAATGATGACATTACGCCGCAGCTTACCGTTATCAAACAGGTAATCAAAGATAATGGCGGACAACTGGATCCTAACAACTTCACCATTCAGGTCACGGGAATTGACGTATCACAGCTGTCGTTCCCCGGTAGTGCCACTGGTACCATAGTCACCCTTGACGCAGGGTCGTATAGCGTGGATGAAATCGAAATTAGCGGTTACACAAAAACCTTGAGTGCTGATTGCAGCGGTACGATCGGATTGGGTGAACATAAAATTTGTACAATAACCAACAATGATGAACAAGGCGCTCTTCATGTTGAAAAAAATCTCCCGAATGATAATGGAGGCACCGCTACACCGGATCAGTTCTCATTTTCGGTTAACGGCGGCGAACCTATCCCATTTGAACCAGACGGGACGAATAACTTTACCGTGAATGCAGGGGAGTACCATATCGTTGAAGTGAATCCCTTATCAGGATATGCCGTGGGTTACCAGAATTGCGAAAACGCGACAGTATCCAACAGCGGCGAGGCGACGTGTATCATTACAAATGACGATCAGCAAGCGACGATTACCGTCACGAAAGTCATGGTCAATGACCACGGCGGCACGAAGCAGATAGACGATTTCCCTCTCTTCATTGACGGTAATCCGACCACTTCGAGCACCACAGTCCCAGTCTTGCCGGGCACTCATCTTATTACTGAAACAAACCAAATCGGTTATGCCGCATCATTCTCGGGTGACTGCGATGTGCAGGGGAATATCACGGTAGCATTGGGTGATCATAAAACATGTATCATCACCAATGACGATCTGCAAGCGACAATTACCGTTACGAAAGTTGTAATTAACGATAATGGTGGCACGAAACTGGTGGTAGATTTTCCACTCTTCATTGACGGCAATCCGACCACTTCGAGCACCACGGTGCCTGTCCTACCCGGCGCTCATCTTGTCACTGAAACCAACCAGCTTGGTTATGTCGCAACATTTACTGGCGATTGCGATGAGCAGGGGAATGTTACTGTTACGCTTGGAGAAATGAAGACCTGTACGATTACTAATGATGACATCGCACCTACATTAACGCTCATAAAAACCATAATCAATGATCATGGTGGTTCTGCAACAGGCACAGATTTCACCATTAGAATTGATGGGCAGCCTATCACGCTTCCTTCTGGCAGTAATCCTATAATTATGATTATCCAGCCGCCGTTAGACGCTGGTAATCACCAAGTAGGCGAAGATCCTTATCCTGGTTATGATGTAGTATTTAGTGGCGATTGTGCTTCTGATGGAACAATCACACTGGACATAGGAGATAATAAAACCTGCTCCATCACTAATGACGATCAGGCCGCTACCCTCACTGTTATTAAACATGTGGTAAATGACAACGGCGGTACTAAGGTAGCGTCTGACTTTACCATGAATGTTGCAGGCACGGATGTAACCAATCCATCTTTCCCCGGGGATGAACAAGGAACACAAGTTATTTTAGATGCAGGAACTTACAGTGTGGATGAGGTTGGATTGCCGGGGTATACGAAGATTATTGGAGAAAATTGCGCTGGAACTATTGTGAATGGCGAACATAAAATCTGTACCATCACGAATGACGACCAGCAAGCGACAATTACCGTTACGAAAGTTGTAATAAATGATAACGGCGGCACGAAACTGGTGGCTGATTTCCCGCTCTTTATCGACGGCAATCCGACCACTTCGAGCTCCACTGTCCCAGTTCTGCCGGGGAATCATATAATTTTCGAAACCAATCAATCAGGCTACACGGCGGCTATCAACGGTGACTGTGATGCGCAGGGGAATATCGCGGTAGCACTAGGTGAGCACAAATTGTGTGTGATAACGAACAATGACCAGCAAGCGACGATCACGGTGGTGAAGAATGTCATTAATGACAACGGTGGGACCGCGTCGACCACAGACTTTGCATTGTACGTTGGGCAAACACAGGTGGGGAATGGAGATCCGCTCACCGTGAATGCCGGAATGTATGCTATTTCGGAAAACGGACCTGCAGGTTACACAGCATCTTTCAGCGGCGACTGCACCGCAGGAGGTTGGGATATCACTGGCACGTGGTCCCTCACCTTGAATGCTGGCGCGACACCCTACGTCCACAGCATGACGGTAAATTCATTTAATCCTGCGACAGGCGCATTCTCCGGCACCGGCTTCTGGATCGCCAATCCCGCCTATACATGGAATGTGACTGGCACAGTTTCTGGAAGTACTATTTCCTACCATGTCGTCTATACCGGCATCAATGCAGGATATTCATTCGATGCGACCGGCACGATTGCGCCAGACGGCCTTTCCATGGGCGGCGCATGGGATGGAGGGACATGGACCGCAAGCGGATCTGCTGCCGCACTTCCTCCTTTTGTAGTGCTTGCACCGGGGGATATAAAAGAATGCACTATTACCAATGACGACCAACACGCGATGCTCACGGTACATAAGGTAGTAAACAATAATCATGGCGGCTTATTAACTCCTCAGGATTTTATCTTGAAGATAAATGGCAATCAAGCTACCTTCGGAGCTCCCAATACGCTTAACGCCGGCTCTTACACGGTGAGTGAAGATCAGGTATCCGGTTATCTCGGTACCATAAGCGGCGATTGCGCGGCAGACGGCAGCGTGACGCTGAATCTCGGCGACCATAAAACCTGTACGATAACGAACAATGACCAAAGCGCAACGATCACCGTGGTGAAGCAAGTAATAAACGACAACGGCGGCATAAAACTGGTGGCTGATTTCCCGCTGTTCCTTGACAGCTTACCTGTCATCAGCAGCTCAACCACTGACGTATTGCCGGGGGCCCATGTGGTATCTGAAACCAGCCAAACCGGTTATAGCGCGACATTGAGCGGCGATTGCGATGCGCAAGGGAATATCACGGTGGCACTGGGTGAACACAAAATTTGTTCAATAACCAATGATGATGCGCAAGGGATTCTTCATGTGGAAAAGATTATTACGAATGACAATGGCGGCACCGCCACCTCAACGCAATTCTTCTTTACCGTGAATGGCGGTGAACCTATCCAGTTCGAGCCAGACGGGATGAACGATCTGGCCTTGAACGCGGGTGAATATGATATCGTTGAGGTGAATCCGTTAAGCGGCTATGCAGTGAGCTATCAGAACTGCGATAACGCGATAGTATCCAATGGCGGCGAAGTGACATGTACCATTACTAACAACGATCAGCCCGCGAGTCTTACCGTAATCAAATTGATCATCAACGATAATGGCGGCAATGCTTCTACGACAGATTTTGCATTGTTCGTGGGACAGACACCAGTAGGCAATGGAGATCCGTTTGAAGTTGCGCCAGGAAATTATGTGGTGAGTGAGACAGGAGCATCTGGTTACGCGGCTTCCTATAGCGGCGATTGTGACATGCAAGGCAATGTTTCCATAGCGCTTGGCGAGCATAAGGTGTGCACGATTACGAATGACGATAGTGCCCCGTCCATCACTTTAATTAAGAATGTCATTAATGATAACGGTGGCAATGCGGAGGCTTCTGATTTTGACTTGTTAATTAGCGGCGTTGAGGTTGAGTCGGATGCCACCACAACTGTTGAAGCCAATGTGCCCATTGAAATTAATGAGCACGCACATGCCGGCTACTCATTCGTCAGTATCACCGGCGATGCAAAATGCCCTGCGGCATTGGGCGGCGTTGTGATGCTGGATGAAGGAGAGTATGTTACCTGTACCATCACCAATGATGACCAGCAAGCGACGATCACCGTGGTGAAGAAAGTGATTAATGATAATGGCGGGCAGAAGGGAGTTCAGGATTTCCCTCTCTTCATTGACAGTATAGCTACCACTTCTAGCTCCACCGTTCCGGTGTTACCCGGCACACACCTTATCACTGAAACCAACCAGACCGGTTATGCCGCCACGTTCAGCGGCGATTGCGATGCGCAAGGGAATGTCACGGTAGCGCTTGGTGAACACAAAGTTTGTTCAATAACGAATAATGATCAGCAAGCAATGATCACGGTGACGAAGCAAGTTATCAATGACAATGGCGGCTCGAAGCTCGTGGGCGATTTTCCATTATTCATTGATGGACAACCTGTGACAAGCGGTGTTCCTGTACCGGTTGATGCGGGTACGCATATGGCGACTGAATCCTCGGTCGCTGGTTACTCGCGCAGTTTCAGCGGTTCGTGCACCCTTGAGGCTTGGGATCTGAATGGGTTATGGGACCTTGATTTCACGCTCTCAAGCGACAGCTCGCATCGCTATCACGCAATGCACGTTACTTCGTTTGATCCCAATACCGGCGCATTCTCCGGCACTGGCACGACCACGGGTATCGTACCGCCTCCTGCGCCAATCCTTTATATCTGGACCGTTACTGGCACGGTATCTGGGAATAATATCACCATGACCATTGCGTATAATGAAATTCCCGGCTACACCGTGAGTATCACGGGTTTGCTCGACGGCTTAGGGCAGATGAGCGGCACGTTTACAGACAACGGGAGCGCGACTGGCACGTTCACGGGAACCGGGGCGCCCGAGCCTCTCTCAGGCAGCATTATCGTCGGGGTGGGAGAGAGCGCGACTTGTACCATTACCAACAATGACGAGCCCGCCACATTGACGATAGAAAAGACGGTACTCAATACCCATGGCGGCACGCTTAACGCTGATGCGTTTACATTGCGTATTAATGGAAATGTAGTACCGCGCAGCGTGGCACAAGCGCTTGCTCCCGGCACGTATACCGTGTCCGAGGATCAAGTGGCTGGTTATGCCGGTACCATAAGCGGCGATTGTGACGCGGACGGCAACGTGACACTGAATCTCGGCGACCATAAAACCTGTACTATAACGAACAATGATCAAGGAATAACAATCACCGTGGTGAAGAAAGTGATTAATGATAACGGCGGCACGAAGCTGGTGGCTGATTTCCCACTGTTCCTTGATAGCATACCTGTCACCAGTAGTTCAACAAATGAGGTATTGCCAGGGACCCATGTGGTATCTGAAACCAATCAGACCGGTTATGCCGCCACGTTCAGCGGCGATTGTGATGCGCAAGGGAATGTCACGGTAGCGCTTGGTGAACACAAAGTTTGTTCAATAACGAACAATGATCAAGAAGCAACGATCACCGTGGTGAAAAAAGTGATTAATGATAATGGCGGCACGAAGCTGGTGGCTGATTTCCCGTTGTTTATTGACGGCAATCCCACCACGTCAAGCACTACCGTCCCTGTATTGCCCGGCGCGCATACCATCACCGAAACCGGTCAATTAGGGTATGGCGCGACATTCACTGGCGATTGTGATGGAGACGGGCACATGACGATCGCGTTGGGTGAACACAAAAAGTGTACGATCACCAACAATGACGGGCAGGCGCAACTGACGATGGTGAAACAAGTGGTCAATAATAACTTTGGCACGGCGCAGCCGTCTGAATTTGCCTTCATGGTAGGCACGACACCTGCAGCGCATAATCAAACCGTCACCATTGATGCGGGCACTTTTGCGATTACGGAACAAGGACCTCAGGGCTATGCCGCGTCATTCTCTTCCTCCTGTGCGAACGGTTCAGTGACGCTCGCGCCCGGCGACCAAAAAACCTGCACCGTGACCAATGATGATATTCCGATCTTTGGGGAAATTTTCGGTGTGAAGTGGGATGACCTGAATCAGAATGGCGTCCGCGACCAAGGGGAACCTAGGCTACAGGGCTGGACCATTACCTTAAATCCGGGCAGCCGCGCGACCACCACGGATGAGAGCGGCAATTACCGCTTTAATCAAGTGACACCCGGCACTTACACTATTTCAGAAACAATACCGGCGAGCCTGCCTGGGCAGGCAGGCTGGGTACAAACATTCCCCGGCGGAGCAGGCACCCATGCCGTAGTGATAACGCTTGCGGGCGAAATAGTGACGGGCAAAGATTTCGGCAATTTCAAATATGGGACATTAAGCGGCTTTAAGTATGAGGACATGAATGCGAATGGCATGCGCGACGCAAATGAGCCGGGATTAGCGGGATGGACCATTACCTTAAATCCTGGCGGACAAACTACCACCACAGATGCGGACGGGCTTTATCAATTCTTAAACCTTAATGCAGGCGCATACACTATCACTGAAACCCCGCAGCCTCCCCTCTGGCACCAAAGTGAACCGGTGAGCGGCAACTATAATGTAACTGTTACATCAGGAACGAATGAAACGCATAATTTCGGCAATTACCGCTTAGGGTTAGTCTCTGGCGTAAAATTTGAAGATGTAAACGGCAATAGCGCAAAAGATACCGGTGAGCCGCTGCTCGCAGGCTGGACGATCACGCTCCTGAAAGGCACCACTACCGTGGTGACCACTATCACTGGCGCGGGCGGCGCGTACTCGTTTAATAATCTTATTCCCGGCGCGTATGAAGTGCGCGAAACACTGAAATCAGGCCTGCCTGCGCAGGCAGGCTGGGTGCAAACATTGCCGCAGAGGGGGACTCCTTATGCTGTTGATGTAGTATCCGGAACGAGAACCACTGATGTTGATTTTGGCAATTTCCGCATGGCAACGCTCAATGGCACTAAATACAACGACCGCAATAATAACAGGAGAAAAGATACGGGAGAGCCCGGCCTCGCGGGGTGGACCATCATCCTCGTGAATCTCACCACAGGAGAACAGCGCACTACGGTGACAGGGGCAAACGGCGCGTATCAATTTACCAACCTCGGGCCTGGGAAGTACTTGGTGCGGGAAGTATTGCGCTCCGGATGGCTTCCGACCTCACCCGCGAATGGCGTATATAATTCGGTCGATGTTTTCGTAAGCGGCGGCACGGTCACGCGCCACTTCGGCAACCGCCAGCTCATACTTCCGAGGAGATAAAGTTTGCAGGATAATAATCGAGGGCATCGTTGGAAAGCGATGCCCTCGTTGTGCTACAATGGGAAAAGAAGAGTATCATTAATTGCCATTTCTATGTCCTATGTAATTCACGGTCATAAGGTAGTCGTAGACAAAGGTGCCGAAAGCGGATATCGTCACCTCACGAGAGAACTCTCTGAGCCAGAATCATTAGTTTTTTTTCATGAAGCGAAGATGAGAGGACATGCTGAATTTGAAGATAGGTATAACCATAATTTCACGCTTACCCATAATCGCGCTGAGGCCACATACACCATTTCCCGCCGTTAACCATTCTCACTGTTTTCATATTGAGACGAAATTGCCGATGAATTCGTTTCATCGGTTTTTTCCGTTAAAAAAATTTACCCCCATATAGCACGATCGTGAATAATGGGGGTAAGGTTTGATGGGGGTGAAATCTAATGGAGGTGAGAGCTAATAGGGCGGGAGGGCGATGGAGGTTGGGCTATCCACATTGACCATCGAGGCGTTGAGGGAGTACTGCCCCAAATTCAAGAGGCTAAATCGCTGTTCTTTAACAGAAGGAGAAATACCATGAGCGTAATGATTGTCGTAGGGACACAATGGGGTGACGAGGGTAAGGGCAAAATCGTTGATCTGTTGAGCGAAAAAGCGAATATTGTCGCTCGCTATCAAGGAGGACCCAATGCCGGGCATACGGTGGTGATCGACGGTAAGAAAATTGTTCTGCATCAGATTCCTAGTGGGATTCTTCATCCGAATGTCGTCTGCGTCATGGGGAACGGGATGGTAATAGAGTCGGCTGCTCTCTTAGAGGAGATCAAACTCCTCGAGAACAATGGTATATCTATATCCGGTGGTCGGTTGCTGATTAGCCACCGCGCCCATTTGATCATGCCCTACCATAAGCTTTTGGATAAAGCGCGGGAGCAGGCAAGCGGCAGCAAGAAAATTGGTACAACAGGACGCGGTATTGGTCCTGCATATGTGGACAAATATGATCGTTGTGGTATACGCGTCGTCGATCTGTTGGACCGCAACAGTTTACAAGAAAAGTTGAGTAACAGGTTGAAGAAAGTTCGAAGAGAGCTTCTTAGCCTGGATTTCGATGATTTTTCGTTTGATGCGAAAGATATAATGGAGAAGTTGTTGAAGTTCTGCGCTGTAATTCAAATGACAGATATTTCTGTATGCCTCCACGAGGCTGTTAGTAACGGAAAGGAGATTCTGATTGAAGGCGCACAAGGCACGATGCTCGACGTGGATTTTGGGACTTATCCGTTTGTTACCTCCTCGAATTCGACTGTCGGCGGTGCGTGCACCGGTTTGGGAATCGGGCCGACGCAAATCAGCTCTGTACTGGGAGTTGTCAAAGCCTATACGACGCGTGTCGGAGAAGGGCCCTTCCCCACTGAACTGGATAACGCATTAGGAGATGAACTGCGTGAGGCTGGTGGAGAGTATGGCGCCACTACGGGTCGGCCACGACGTTGTGGTTGGTTCGATGCGGTGATCGCCAAACACGCTGTTCGCGTGAATGGCATCGATACACTCGCAGTGACTAAACTTGATGTGCTGGATCAATTGGCGGAGGTTAAAATCTGCACGGCATATAAAATAGGCGACACAACAATCGATACGATGCCGGCAGATTGTTCAACTCTTTCGAAGGTTGAGCCTATCTATGAGGCTCACCCCGGATGGATGACCAGCACCAAAAATGTTAAGACTTTTACCCAATTACCACAGAAGGCGTTAGATTATTTTCACAGGATAAGTGATTTAACTGAAATCCCAATTGATATCGTCTCTGTCGGTAAGGACCGTAATCAAACTATCTTTATGACTAAGTGATGTATCATAATAAAAGAGGACTATTGTTCACGTAACATTAACCCAAAGGGCGAGCTTCGGTTCGCCCTTATACTTTGTGAGCACGATTATGAGAGTTATTCCTTGTGTCTATTCTATTTCCTATCGTGAATAAGGGCGGACACAAGGAGTGACACGTATGGATATGATACGTTCAGTAAAGCAGTAAAAAGAGCAATTATTTTCACGATCGTGAAAATAATTGTCCTCAAGATAATATGTAAATTTATTGCCTTTCATGGAAGCTGTCTATATTTTTGCGGTCTACCTTTCTCTTAGTACTTATGCGAGTGCTAGAGAGGGATTCGCGCGCAGGTTTTGCCAGGGGGTGAAATCTTTTTTTTGTGCATGGAATACGGCGGCGACTGCAATCATGGCGGCGTTGTCAGTGGTGAATGAGGTATGAGGTATCAGGTAGTTGGCATCAGGTATTTGAATTGAAACTGTCTCAGCGAGCTGTTTCCGCAGTTGCGAGTTTGCAGCAACACCGCCGCCAAGGAGAATCGTTTTTGCATGATATTGCGTGGCAGCGCGGATGGTTTTCGCGACAAGGACATCAACGACCGCGGCTTGAAAAGAAGCGCACAGATTGGCTATAGTTTTTCGGTTTTTTAGTTTCTCGGTTTTCATTTTTTGTACGGTATAGAGTACGGCGGTTTTGAGGCCGGAAAAAGAGAAGTCGTAATCGCCGCTCTGCATCATGCCGCGGGGAAAGTCGAATGCGGCGGGATTCCCATGCCGCGCGAGACGGTCGATGGCAGGCCCGCCCGGGTAGGAGAGCCCTAAAAGTTTGGCTACCTTGTCATACGCCTCTCCTGCGGCGTCGTCGCGCGTGCGGCCGAGCAGTTTGTATTTAAGGTAGTCCTTTATGAGAATAAGTTCGGTGTGGCCGCCGGATACGATAAGGCCTATGGCGGGGAATTCTATCCTTGCGTTGTCATTCCGAGCGGAGCGAGGAATCCCCCGCGTATGTGGGCCCACATTCGTGGGAGATCCTTCGACAGGCTCAGGATGACGGAGTGTGCTAGTGGTTGGCAATAGCGCCGAGTAAAGGTGTCCTTCCAGGTGATTTACCGCAACGATCGGCTTGTGCCATACTGCCGCGAGCGTGCGCGCGGTTTCCACGCCGACCGAGAGCGCAATTTGCAATCCGGGTCCGACCGTGACGGCGAGAGCGTCGATGTGACGTATTACGTATTTCGTATTACGCATCATGGCAGCCGATTCCTTGATACCTGATACTTGATACTTACTACGAGACCCCTGTGAGCGATCTTGACTGTGAGATTGAATGAAAGATTGGGCAAGCGCCTTCTCTATCACAGGAATGATCAATTCCAATTGTTTTCGCGCGGCAACCTCCGGCACAACGCCGCCGAATTTTTTGTGGATATTGATTTGCGACGAGACGACGTTGGAGAGCACGGTAAAACCGCCGCGGGTATAGTCCACTACCGCAGCCGCGGTTTCATCGCAGGATGTTTCAATGCTTAAAATTTTCATGGCTATCTTATCATACCATAGGCAGAACAGATCCGTCAGCTCTTTCGTTATTTTTAGTATTCACTTACACTATACTGTATGCAACATATTATTCTTGCTTCCGCATCACCACGGCGACGCGCCTTATTGAGGCAGTTTGGGATTCCTTTTTCTGTCATCAAAAGCGCGTACCGGGAGAATTTGAAGCGGTATAAGAATCCTGTGGCATTAGTGAAGGCTTTATCTCTTGGCAAAGCGCGGGCAGTGGCAGCGCAGCATCGCGATGCCTTGGTGATCGCTGCTGATACGGTTGTGGTGGCAGGTCGCACTATATTGGGCAAGCCGCGCTCACGTGAGGAGGCGCGCCAGCAACTGCAGATGCTTAACGGTAAGGCTCATACTGTGCTGACGGGGTTTACTGTTATTGGCAAACAGGCACGTTTGATCGTGACACGGGCAGTACGCACCAAAGTGTATTTTAGGAAATTGAATCGTAAGGATATTGAGCGGTATCTCAAGAGTAATAAATGGCGTGGCTTTGCCGGCGCATATGCCATCCAAAATTATGGAGGGTTGTTTATAAAGGGCATTGAAGGAGACTATTACAATGTGGTCGGCCTTCCTCTTTGTCCGTTGGTGCAGGAACTGAAAAAGTTTGGAGTTACACTATTATAGGAAAATAATACACGCCTTTCAGCGTGTGAGAATGCTACTATAATTAGCCCCAAGGGGAATTGAACCCCTATTACCACATTGAAAGCGTGGTGTCCTAGCCATTAGACGATGGGGCCATGCAATTGATGTACCTTCACCATTGTGGGCGAAATATGCGCCATGGTCAAGGGGTATGAAATACATTATACTTATTGTATTAGAATTTCAATAATAAGCGTTAAGTAGCGTATCATGTGGCGACTGGTAGCTTCTATGCCCCAACTTATATAGAAGCCAGTGTACGCCAGCCCTACGCCAGTGTACGCCACTAACGTGCGGAGTTTATAATATTCATTTCTTCTGCGTAACGCGTATGTCCACATCGTTGATAGACCGTATCCTTGAGAAGAGCGCCTCGATGGATGATCTTTCGCAGGATTCGATGTTGGTTGCGCCGTCCCGGCCTGCGCCCGCGTCTGCGGAAAGCGTATGGATGCGCCCGGCCGAGGAAGGGGAGCTTGCGGTGGACGTCTATCAGACGCCTTCATCCATTGTCATCGTGTCTGTCATCGCCGGCGTAAAGCCGGAGGAGGTCTCCGTGGAGATCCAGAATGATATCGTGACCATACGGGGCGTGCGGCAGAAAGAGGAACAGATTCCGGACGAACACTACCTCTATCAAGAGTGCTACTGGGGCTCCTTCTCGCGCTCAATCGTATTGCCGGTGGAAGTGCACACGGAAGGAGCAAAAGCCACATTCCGCAACGGCATCCTGAAATTGGAAATCCCCAAAAATCTGAAGTCGCGGTCAACCGTGGTGGAGGTGATGGACGAGGGGGAAGAAAGTATATAAAATTTTCTCATAAGGAGTTTATGGAAATGTATGTCTGAACCTGAAGAATTAGAACGGTATTCACTACAGGCGGTGATAGACCGGTTTGAGGGAATGATGGCGGTGGTGCGTGTGGAAGGAGGGCAGGAGCTGAAATGGCCGGTGAAGAAGCTTCCTGACCATGCGAAGGAGGGCACGGTTGTGCGCCTTACCCTTTCCACGGCTGCAAGCGAAGACGTGGAGCGCGAACAGTTGGCAAGGGCAATGCTCACCGAACTGCTCAAACGCAATGAATAAGTGAGGAGTGGGATATTCGTTGTGCGGCGGTGCAGGGGATCCTTACGCTGCCTATTTTTTTACTCTATGGATGAGGTGAAAAATAAAAATGGGGATAAGCAACATACGCGATGGTCTGTCATCCTGATTAGTATGGTATGCGTCGCAGCGGTCGGGGTGGGTGGTTTAGTGTTGCTCTACCCCTCTTATTATCGGGGAAGAGTGTATCCTGGCGTATCGGTCGGCGGCATCCCCTTAGGCGGTCTTGCCCTTCAAGAAGCGAGGGGGCGGATAGAGGAGCGCGTGGAGGCCCTGAATCGGCGGGGCGTGGAGATTGAAGGCTTTGGAAAGCGCATTACCATACTTCCCACCGTATCGGCGATTGGCGATCCTGATCTCACCTATGACCTCATCGCCTATGATACCGACGCCATGGTGTCATCGGCAATGGCGCTTGGCCGTCCGTCTCGCCCCGGCGGATGGCTTACCTACTCATTGGCCGCGCTTGGCCTGCGTGTATCTCCTTTTAATATACCTGCGCGATATACGATTGACCAAGAGCGATTCATGCAGGTGGTTAGAGATGTATTCGGCGCATACGAGTCTTTGCCCCATGACGCGCAGTTGCGTGTAAATCCCGCGGGTGACGCTAATATTATTCCTGAATCATCCGGCGCGGTCATTGATATGGCGCGGGCGAGCGCGAATCTGGCCGCCATTCTCAGCCAATTCGAAAATAGCCCCATCACCCTTACTTTGGTGCCCGCTTCCCCCTCTATTACTGCTATAGAGGTGCAGCTTCTCGTCGCATCCATTCCTGCCATTCTTTCGCGTGCGCCTTTCGAAGTAATACTCCCTGCGAATGATAAAGAATCGGAAAAAGAGAACTCTTCCTCCTATATCTTTCTTGATACCTCGCTCACCAGGGAACGTGTGACAGAATGGCTCACGGCCGCGCGCGATGAACAAGGAGAGGTACGGCTTGCTTTTATACCGGAACGCATCGCGGAATTTATAAAACCTTACCAGCAAATGATTGATTCGCCTGCGGTTGACGCAAAGTTTGATATCAAGGACGGGAAGGTGGTTGAGTTTCAAGCATCGCGTGACGGGAAGGAGATAGACGTGGACGCGACCCGCAGGGCGTGGGAAGAAGGACTGCTTGCACACTCGCAGCAGAGCGTGGACGTAGTAGTGAGGGAAACGAAAGCAAAAATCAATACTGCGGAAGTCAACGAGTTGGGGATACGTGAATTATTGGGAGCAGGGCGTTCGAATTTCAGCGGGAGCCCCAAGAACCGCCGGCATAACATTGCCGTCGGCGCGGCCGCGGTCAACGGCACGCTCATCGCTCCCGGAGAAACATTTTCACTCTTGAAAACCTTAGGCAGCGTTGATGCGGAACACGGATATCTTCCCGAACTGGTCATTAAAGGCGACAGGACCGTGCCCGAATACGGGGGAGGGCTTTGCCAGATCGGCACCACCTCGTTTCGCGCGGCGCTCTCATCAGGCGTGCCTATCACCGAGAGGCAGAACCACTCGTATCGGGTCCGTTACTATGAGCCGGCAGGCACGGATGCCACGATTTATAATCCCAAACCGGATTTTGCGTTCTTCAATGATATGGCATTCCATCTTTTGTTCCAGACGCGCATCGAAGGCGATGAAGCAATTTTTGAATTATGGGGCACCCCTGACGGGAGGTTTGCCACCAGCACGACGCCGGTCATTTCCAATATCGTTGCGCCGCCTCCCACGAAACTCATCGAGACGACGGAACTCAAACCCGGAGAGAAGAAGTGCACGGAGTCACCCCATAACGGCGCGAACGCTTCTTTTACGTATACGGTGCGCTACCCCAACGGCGAGGAGAAGGTGCAAGAATTTAAAAGCCATTATCGCGCATGGCAAGAGGTGTGCTTGGTGGGGGTCGCAAAGGCGGAAACCACCGAATCTGCACCATAAAAACACCCCCGCAATTGCGGGGGGTGAAATATTCAGTATTCCTTAATCTTCCGCTGACATCTCTGTTTAAGCAGAGGAGGATTGGATCCCGCCTCATCGGCGGGAAACGTACTGCCCAAATAGGGTGTCAGCCAGAAGGTTGAGAAATATCAAACGAGTATCAGAGTGTATTTTTTAAATGAATTATCACGCAGATATACGCAGATATCAGCCGCATTACCTTTTTTCTGGAGTAGAGTTAAATGCTTATGCGGCTGAACGCAGATATTTTATTGTTAGTGAGTTTGAAGTGCCCTTCTCTCCCATGAGCCTGCAGGCAAGAAAACCGTGCGCAAGGACGTATCTTAGGATCGCTCCCGAGAATACCCTCACACAGGTCCCCATGCTCGTCGTGCCTGCAGGCTGACAAGAGAAAGGATCTATGGTTTTTAAGGCAGAAAGCTGCTTTTTCAAAACTGGCGCAGAAGTAGTTATTTTTTACCCTCTTTTACAGGTTTTTCCTAAAAACAGAGAAGTTTAGCATAGAGGGGTAAATTTGTCAACGGAAGCGGTGCAGTATAAAATGTGGGTATGGCCAAATTAACCGATAATGCACAAGAACGCGTGGTGAGCATGAAGGAGCGGCCCGAGGACCGCTCGCTTGATGCGCAGCTGCGGCCGCAAACGCTTGAGGAGTATGTGGGCCAGGAGCGCATCAAGGAGAACCTGAAAGTGTTCATGAGCGCGGCGAAGAAAAGGAAGGAGCCGCTCGAACATGTGCTGCTCTACGGGCCGCCCGGACTCGGGAAGACTTCCTTAGCCCATATCATCGCGCGGGAGATGGGAGTAAATATCCGGGTGACATCCGGTCCTGCGATCGAGCGCGCGGGAGACCTCGCGGCCATACTCACGAATTTAAGCGACGGCGACATTCTTTTTATTGACGAAATCCATCGCCTCAATAAGGTGATTGAAGAGGTGCTTTACCCGGCCATGGAGGATTACGCGCTCGACATTGTCCTTGGCAAAGGACCTTCTGCGCGCACTCTAAGGCTTGATTTGCCAAAGTTCACCCTGGTGGGCGCGACCACGCGGCTTTCGCTCCTTTCCTCGCCCTTACGGGACCGTTTCGGCTCGACATTCCGTCTCGATTTTTATACCCACGATGAAATCGAGCGCGTGGTCAGGCGGTCAGCACGCATTCTTGACGTGAGCATTGCCCTTGACGCCGCAGGAGCGCTTGCGCAGCGGGCGCGCCGGACTCCCCGGGTGGCGAACAGGCTTTTGAAACGCTTAAGGGACTTTGCCCAGGTGAAAGGTGATGGCAGCATAACTGGTGTGCTTGCGCTTGAAGCGCTTCACATGCTTGAGGTCGATGCGTTGGGGCTGGATGAGATTGACCGGCGCATCCTCGCGGTGATTATCGAAAAATTCAAAGGAGGCCCTGCGGGATTGAACGCGATTGCGGCCGCTGTCGCGGAAGAAATGGAAACTATCGAGGAAGTCTATGAGCCGTATTTGATGCAGATAGGATTTTTGCAGCGCACGCCGCGCGGCAGGAGCGTGACCGACTCCGCCTATCAGCACCTCGGCGTCGCCATACCCAAGGGCGCTTAAAAAATAACATTTCATTTTACCCATGGGCTTGTCTTATCTTTATGACGTACGGTTTTAAATGGTTGAATATGTTATTTTTACGGCGCCCAAGGGTGCGGTACAGGGCTCATCTAAAGAAATCATATGCCCAGCAATACAACATCCAAGAGGGAGGCGATACCTTTAAATAGTACAGAATATAATATGTGATAAACTCTATAAGTGTGCAGGAGAGGTATTACATGCCTCCCTCATCGATCGCCACACTCTTGTTCCTAACCTTAATATGTATTATTCCACCTTAGTCGCATTCATTCACCATAATCATACAACGCCAGCCGAGTGTGGCGTTGGATGTTGATATACTGGGTATGGAACTGCCCATTTACATATTCCTTGCCATCTACGGCGTGCTTGCGCTCGGGTTTCTCATTATGAGCTTTTTTCTCGTGTATCATGCGCTGCGGTTCGGCCAGACGACGTTTTTCAATTTCCTCACCCTTTCGCTCTATATCGTGATATCCGCATTCCTCCTCACTTCAGCGGTCCAATTTATCAATACGGTTGACTGGTCCCAGACGATCAATATATTTTCTTCACTCACGTCCGTCGTTTATTAATTTCACTTATAGGAATTTCAATAATAAGCGCAAAGTAGTGTACAATGTAGCGCAAAGTAGCTTCTACCCCATCAGTAGAAGCCACCTTACGCCAGTACAATGCTAGTTTACGCTACTAACGTGCGAAGTTTAATTTATGTTGAATATCCATCATCTCCCGAATCAGGCGCCCGATGAAGAGGTGGTACTGCTCTTGAGGAGGCACATATTCATTATTCTCCGCGAGGTGGCCATGTTCATAGTGTTTGCAGTATTGCCGCTGCTTGCGTGGTATCTTCTGCAGCGCAATCTGCCGACCTTTTTTGATGACGAAATCAGGGTGATTCTTGCTACACTATTGGTGTACATTTATGAGCTTTATGTATGGCTCTTTTTTTACCGCGCATTCATCGACTATTATCTGGACGTGTGGATTGTGACCAATAGGCGGATTATCAATATCGAACAAATGGGGCTTTTTAACCGCCGCATATCGGAACAAAAGCTTTTTCGGGTGCAGGATGTGTCTTCGTCACAGCAAGGATTTTTTGGCACCTTTCTTGACTATGGCGACGTATCCATACAGTCTGCGGCAGAAATGCAGCGGTTCCTTTTTGAGCAAGTGCCGCACCCGACCCAAGTGGCGTTGCGTATCACAGAACTGGTGGAGCATGATAAGCATGAACATCCCATGAATCCCTAAAACCCTTGACATAACCCCCACCTTCTGATAGGCTAGTGCGTTCGTAACAATTTATCCATTTTTCGTAAAGGATCGTAAGGTCCTTTTTTGTTACCCAAAATTTATGAACCATGGGCACCACAAATATATTACTGTAGTAGCCATAAGCGTATTGCTTTTTGAACTGATGGCGTTTCCGCACTCTGCGGCGGCATTTCCCGCGGACTTGCAGAAGAGCGATGAAGATGCGCTCATTGAGGCAAGTCAGATTAAAAATCCTGCATCGCTTTCGTGGGAGGAATATACTGCACGGCAAGGCTTTGAAACCTCTATTGAGGGAGTCTTGCCGCAACCCCTGCCGCAGATAGAATCTCTGGTTTTGAGCGCTCAGCACGCCGTAGTGATTACTGCCTATTCGTCCACGGTCGATCAGACTGACGGCGATCCTTGGACGACCGCATCAGGCACACGAGTGAAAGACGGCATCATAGCTGCGAACTTCCTCCCTTTTGGCACGCGTGTGCGAATCCCTGGGTTATTCGGCGATAAAGTGTTTTATGTCACGGATCGTATGCACCCGCGTTTTTCCGACCGTGTGGATGTATGGATGACTACGCGTGAAGAGGCATTGCAGTTTGGCGCAAAGGTTGCGACCATTGAGGTTTATAATTAGGAGGAGGTAACTTATTGAGCGATCATAGGCAGTCTGGTATAGTAGCAATAGTCATGCTACTATATTTTTTCGGCCTGGTAGCCAGCGGTATTATACTTACGTATTGTTAAGTATTAAGAATGGTGATATTTATATTGGGAGTACCGGCCATATACAAACTCGCCTTGGACAACATAATCGAGGAATGGTAAGGTCTACAAAAGGTTATAGACCTTGGAAGCTGCTCGAATACAAGGAGTTTAATACAAGAGCAGAGGCGGTGAGGTATGAGAGGTTTTTAAAAAATCATCAACAAAAAGAGATTATGAGGAAAAAATATGGCCTGGTAGCCAAGTGGTAAGGCATGGGTCTGCAAAACCCTTATACGGGGGTTCGATTCCCCCCCAGGCCTAGTTGTTCTCTATTGAAAAGTCTGTCTCGCTTCGCGAGATCCTGCGCAGCAGGACAAAACCGCTATTCGTGGGTGCGAATCCCACCATGGCCTAATAGGTTTCTGTTAAAAGTCTGTCTGGCTACGCCAGATCCCGCGTAGCGGGACAAAACCCTTATGCGGGGGTTCGATTTCCCCCCAGGCCTTTTATCAGCTTACAAGAATTGTATGCCAATGCCACATAATGGAGAGATTCCAGTAGAAGCTGGGGAACGTAAATATGCCGATGTCCCCAACTTGGAAGAGCTTAAAAGAGCGAGTCGTGAATTAAGTGAAAGGGGGTTATACGAAATCAGGCAGGAGACGTTTAATGCGCTAGGTGAAGTAAAGGTTTTTTTGAGAAACATCGGTTCAGATGCAGGCGTGTTAGTTGAGTTAGGTTGGACGAAGGAAGATCTTAGTAAGTTTATACACGGTTTAGATCTTATATCTAGCCTTAGGAGTAAAGAGATTCGTGAAGCAGGTGAATCTGGTTAGTTGTTACAATGGTAAATACAAAAAGGTGCTTATTCGTACGCCTTTCGCAGCGTGATGCCGGTATAGAAGTACTTGAGTATATTTTCAAAAGTTTTCCCCTCGCGCGCCATGGCGGCGGCGCCCATATTGGACATCCCCACTCCGTGGCCATAGAGCGCTCTTCCTTGATCCCAAGGGACAGGCACGGATACCAGGTGCGGTTTATTCCCCCCCAGGCCTCCGGACTAAGGTAGGTTTCGCCCCGTCATTCGACGGGGCGCCCGGTCGTATGACCGGGCGATTCCGGCCTAGGCCAAGTTTGATACCTGTTGACACGTCGTTTCCAATAGTATACTATTATAGTATACTATAAGAAATGATCTACATATTGAACATTCAGGAAATATGGCCAAAAAAAGAGACCCCCTCCTTGCTCCCCCTTCGCAAGGGGGAGACAATTACCGTATTCGTTCCAAAATCGGCCGTATCATGTCCCTCGTTAAAACGCTGCCTTACTTTAATTTTGCGCATTTAACAGGCATTGAGAAAAACAGGACCTATTTAAAAATTCTGCTTTCACGCTACGAGAAAGCTGGTAAAGTGGTGAGGATAAAAAAAGGCTTTTATGTTACGAGAGAGTATCTTGATGTCTTGGAAAAACATGGCAGACTCTCCGCGTATCTTGAATTCATCGCCCGTATCCTCTATGAGCCGTCCTATTTGAGCCTGGAATATGTGCTGGCGGAACATAATCTGTTGACGGAAATGCCGCGCAATTTCACTTTAGTAAGCAAAAATAAAACAACGCGAATAGTCAACGCATTGGGTAATTTTTTTTACCATAAAATAACGAGCCGGCTGTTCACCGGTTATACTATCATCAAATATGATAATTTAGACATCTTCAAGGCGACCAAGGCAAAGGCTTTATTTGATTATTTATATTTACGTAAAAATTTCCTGCCGGATGCATCAGCGATGGAAGCGCTGCGTTTGAATATGGGTAGTTTTAAAATAAAAGATCAGCAGGAATTGAAAAAATACATAGAACGAGAAGGATCAGAGAAAATGAAACAAATGTATCAATGGCTTACAGGAATATGGAAACGACAAAATTAATTCTCCAAAATTTATTAGACAAAACAGCCGCGCTGACCAATGTCTTCAAGAGGAATATTTTGAAAGAGTATCTGCAGGTGGTGGTTTTGGATTACCTCTATTCTCATCCCTCTTATAGTAAATTAGTTTTTTACGGCGGTTCGTGCCTTGCGCATTGCCATGGATTACCGCGCCGTTCGGAAGACCTCGACTTTGTTGATTTGGGAAAATCGGTTGTGCTGCCGGAGCTTGCGCGCGATATCGCCGATTATTTGAAAAAAAACACAGATTTGGAGGTGAAAGCCACGGTGCAGAAGTATCGGGTGTACCTTAAATTTTCCGTTTTGAGTGAATTGGGGCTGGCAACCCCGGGCGAATCCGATCTTTTATTTCTGAAGGTCGAAGTCTTCGACCGTTTCGATTATTGTAAAAATTATAAAATAGAGATGATTCCTCTTTTTAAGGAAGGGAAATCAATGATTATACGGACATTTGACTTGGCTACTTTGATGGCTACGAAAGTACAGGCGGTACTACAGCGCACATGGGAGAAGACCGACAAAGACGGACGCATTTTGATGCAGGTGAAGGGTAGAGATTATTTCGATTTGTTATGGTATTTACAGAAAGGAATCAAGCCGAATATAACGTGTATGGGAGATATCAAGACACGGGAGGAATTAAAGAAAGCGTTATTGATGAATGTGGAAAAGGTTAATGCGAGAAGTATCGTACTTGATCTTGAGCCGTTGATCGCAGATAAGGATTTCGTGAGCAACCTTAGTAAGAATATCAAGGATATTCTCCGGGCAGAAATTGCGAAATTATAGTTAGTGTAAACGACGGGAGCGCTTTGTGACCCATCGTTTCGTATGTAGAGATTTTAAGCAGAATATCACTCGTACGCCTTCCGGAGCGTGATGCCGGTGTAGAAGTACTTGAGTATTTCTTCAAAAGTTTTTCCCTCCCGCGCCATTGAAGCGGCTCCCATACTGGACATCCCCACGCCGTGGCCATAGAGCGCTCTTCCTTGATCCCAAGGGACAGACACGGATACCAGATGCGGTTTATTTCCGCCCCAGACCTCTGACCATGCGCGCGTGCGGCCATCGGATTGCGAAAAGTAAGGCGTCACTACCACGTCTTCTCCTATGGTCGCTACAATGCCGCGGGTGGCTTCTATCGCTTTCCCAAAATCAGTGAGGCGCTGTTCCGCTCCATAGCCGCGGTAGACCTGGTCGTATTTTGCGTCTACGTCAAAATGCCCGCCATGCTTATTTTTTGCGTACCAATGGTAAAGGGCATACGTGCGTGTCGCAATGGCGAGCGCTTTATGGTATTCCGGCGGCGCGCCTTGCGAGGTTTCTGCAAGACCTTTGAGATACTGCTCCATGGACAATTCATTCACTATCCAGTAGCGCTGGGTGTTGTCGGCATAGTAAAGCTCGAGGATGCCGCGGAAACGGTTGTCATTAATTTTTTTATTCCATTCTGCCCGTTGTTCAAGGCTCGGGATGTCAAGGACGCCGCCCAATGCCTCAAAGCGCAGGGAGGCATGGGTTTCCCGCGTGACGCCGTTCGGCAGGGTATAAGTGAAACGTGCGCTGTTGCCGGATATAGTTACGAGAGTGCCGGGACCAACGGTTTCGAGGAGCATCCCTCCAGAGGCGATAGACATCACGCTTTCCGCCGCAATCGTGATTGGCGCATCTGCCACAAAAAGTCCTACGCGGATGGTGGGTTCGCGGTCAAGAAGCGGTGCGGTGGATATTCCTGCGATAATGCCGCCGGAGGCGGAAGTCGTTTCATTCACAGAGGATGCCGGCTGAGGAGCAGGTTTCGGCCGCAGAATCTCCACCTGCATATCGAGTTCAATGCGGTCATGGAGTACATTTTTCTGCCCCAGGATAAGGTAGGGCGCGATCAGGTAATGGCCTTCCGCAGGAGGCGCTTGCACTGTCACCATAAAGGTTCCCACCTCGCCGGGTTTTACCGCGGTCTCTGACAACCGCGTCGGAATTTCTTGAGAAATCCAGGAAGCATGATAAAACGACGCGCCATACCCTTTAAACCGGAAACGAATAGGGGTAGCTCCGCTCGCGCGCCATGTAGTCGTGCCGGTATTTAAGAATTGGAACGCAAGTTTTTTCTCTTGTTCAGGCAGCAGGCGTATGACGCTCGCGCCCGCATTGGTCACGAGCGCGGTCGGCTGCACCGCCGCATTTGTCACGAATAAAGGAGCGGACCACAGTATTGCGAGGGTCACAATGAACCAGAATGCGTTAGAGCGATGAGTAAGCATGCGGTTTTTCCAATTTGTATCCGCGTTAATCCGCGTACTTATCTGCGTAGATCAGCGTCGGGGGGAGATGAAAAAAGACCGAATCAATCAGTCCCTGTAATGATAGTATATCATTTTTTGAAAATATTCACAATAAGAAATCCGCACGTACGGCGGATTCCTTATGAGAATAATTTTCGATATTATTTCAGCGCTTCTTTCAAATTTTTCCCTGCTTTGAATTTCGGGACCGTGACCGCAGGGATCTGGATCCTTTCTTCGGGATGTTGGGGATTGACGCCCATGCGGGCTTCGCGGCGTTTGGTCATGAAAGTGCCGAAACCAGTGAGGGTCACCTCGCCGCCGCTTTTGAGCGTGGCAATGGTAGTTTCTTCAAACGCATCGAGGACCGCTTCCACATCTTTGCGGGCAAGTGTTATTTTTTGCGTAATGGTTTCTATGAGTTCTGCTTTATTCATATACGTATAAGCTTGTTTATGCTACGTGATACGCGAGTTCACGCTATAAGTTAAGATCGACCTTTTGCGTATGATGGCGTACCGGTTACGTGAAGTCGCTTTTAGTTTACACTATCGAGATCTCTCGATCAAACCGGGTAATGGCAGTGGCGCGGCGGCTCGCGGGATCGATATCTATAAGCACGGCATTGATCTGCGCGACGCCGGATTCAAGCACTTCGAATTTTGTGGAGAGCTGGGTCAGGAATCCTTTTAAAGGGCCTTGCCGCTCAACCCCTATGACCCCGTCTCTGCCCCCTACCATGCCCACATCAGTCACGTAGGCGGTGCCATCGGTGAGTATTCGTGCATCTGCGGTGGGGATATGGGTGTGCGTGCCGAGGAGCGCCGATACGCGCCCGTCCGCGTACCATCCTAGCGCAGTTTTTTCTGACGTCGCTTCCGCATGGAAATCAACAATAATGGCATTTGATTGTTTCACCTCGGCGCTTTGGAGGAGTGTATCAAGGGTGCGGAAGGGGCAATCCAAGTTTTCTGACATAAACACGCGGCCCATAAGGTTAATAACCGTGAGTGTTCGTGATCCCACGGGGATGGTGCACATTCCCGATCCAGGCACTCCGGGAGGGTAATTTGCAGGGCGGATTACGCGGCTCTCGCGTTCGGTGAGAATGGCGGTGAACTCGTCTTTGTCGCTGATATGATTGCCGCTCGTCACTGCGTCAATGCCAAGGGTAAGGATTTCGGTCAGGGTTTTGCGCGTGATGCCCATGCCGTGCGCGAGATTTTCCCCATTCACGATAATCGCATCAGGCTGCAAGCTTTCACGCGCTTCAGGAATCACTGTGGCGAGCGCACGTCTCCCGAGCTTTCCTACAATGTCACCAAAAAATAAAATGCGCATACAACCTTAATGTAAAAATCAAAAGTCAAAAATCATGGTTCGACTCGGCTCACCATGACAAATAACGGTTGTCATCCTGAGCTTGTCGAAGGGTTGCATTTTGAGATTTGTCCCGCACATTATTATTAATCTCAGTGGTATGCGGGATCCCGCTTCTGCGGTGACATTTTGCATTTATTACCTGGCATATTCAATCACCCTTCTTTCCCGAATAAGTGTTACTCTTATCTCTCCCGGATATTTGAGCTCTGTCTCAATCTTATTGGCGACTTCGCGCGCTAGCTTCTGCGCGGCCCAATCATCAATGCGGTCAGGATTAGCAAAGACGCGTATTTCACGTCCCGCCTGGATCGCATAAGCTTTTTCAATGCCGTCAAAAGATGTCGCGATCTTCTCCAGCTCTTCAAGCCTCTGCACGTACTGTTCATAGGTGTCTTTGCGGGCTCCCGGCCTTGCGCCAGAGATGGCATCTGCCACTTTCACGATGATGCCTTCCAAAGTGGAAGGATTATCTTCATGGTGCGCGATGGCGATGTAGGATACTTCTTCAGGAAGCCCGAATTTCTTCATGATGTCCCGTCCTATTTCCGGATGGCCGCCCTGCACTTCATGATCAACTGCTTTTCCGATATCATGGAGCAGGCCTCCTTTTTTAGCGACTGACACGTTCGCGCCCAATTCTTCCGCCAGAAGCCCTGCGAGGAGCCCCACTTCTATCGAATGGGAGAGGACATTATGGCCGTAGCTGGTGCGGTATTTGAGGCGTCCTAGGATTTGGAGGAGCTTGGGGTCCAGTCCCGCCACCCCCACTTCATAGGCGGCATCTTCTCCCGCTTTTTTAATTTCTACCGAGAGCTCTTTTTTAGCTTGGTCGATTGCTTCTTCAATGCGGCCAGGGTGGATGCGGCCGTCAAGGACGAGTTTTTCAAGCGCAATTTTGGCGATCTGCCGGCGGATCATGGAGAAGCCGGAAATAACGATCGTCTGCGGCGTTTCATCGACGACGATTTCCACGCCGGTAAGCTGTTCAAAAGCTTTGATATTGCGCCCCTCGCGCCCGATGATTCTCCCCTTCAAATCATCAGAAGGGATTGAGATGACCGTGGTCGTCGTTTCCACGGCATGGGAGGACGCGCATCGCTCCATGGCGATGCTGATATAGTGCCGCGCTTTGCGCTCCCACTCTTCCGAGCTTTCGCGCTCGAGTTTCCTGACGCGGGACAGCAGTTCTTCTTTGACGGAATTTTCCGTGTTATCCAAAAGAACCCGTTTCGCATCCTCACGGGTGAGTCCCGCGACAATTTCCAGTTTCTTGAGCGTTTCCTCGCGCAAGTGGCCAAGATCCTCTTTGAGCTGGTCCACTTTTTTGCGCGCCTCGGTGAGCTGCTGCTGCTTGTCTTCAAACTCTAAGAGTTTCTTATCAAAAAGCTCTTCCCGTTTCTCCAGCCGTTTCTGCTGGTTATGAAGCTCTTGGAGATAGGTCTCTTTTTCTTTTTTTGCTTCGTCAATAATCGCGAGCGCCTTGTCTTTCGCTTCAATGAGCAATTCTTTTTGCTTTGTCCGCGTATCCTCGAGGAGCCGCTTGGTTTTTGCCTCAACAGAGGCGGCCGCTTGCTGGGCTACGAGTTTCCGTATTACGAAGCCCGCGGCACCGCTCAACAGAACGGCAATGAGCAGAATAAAAAAATCCATAAGAGTCCTTTCCTATGGAACGGTATAGGGGCGCAAAGAGCTATTGAGAAGACGATGAGGGCAGTACCACGGTCGCGTTTTTTGGAAATTACGCGGACACGACAAGAATCCTTAAAAAGGATTTATACTCGGTAATGGGTAAATCTGTATGAATTTGTGTGGTATGAATCACAGAAAATGATGTGGTAGTGGAAACTCTTCTATCCTCGATTTCTCTTAACGGTAACCGTTCCTTGTGTTATGAATAGTTAATGATTTGACCGTATACAGAAGATACCACATCATGCATAGCTTGGCAAGCAGGAGGCTTAACTTATAATTTTATCAATGACACCAAATTCTTTCGCTTCTTCCGCGGACATGAAGAAATCGCGATCAGTGTCCTTTTCGATTTTTTGGAGCGTCTGGCCAGTGTGCTTCGCCAGTATTTTATTGAGCCGGTCTTCGACCTTCAGTATGTGTTCCGCGCGGATTTTGACATCAATCGCCTGACCTTCTGCGCCGCCCATGACCTGATGGAGCAGCACCTCGCCGTTGGGGAGCGCGAACCGCTTGCCCTTCGCTCCTGCGGAGAGCAGCACCGCTGCCATACTGCCGGCGAGCCCCACGCAAATCGTGACGACATCCGGCTTGATATATTGCATGGTGTCGTAAATCGCAAGGCCTGCGCTCACCGAGCCGCCGGGGCTGTTGATATAGAGCTTGACGTCGCGTCCCTTGTCCTGGCTATCAAGGAGCAGGAGTTGCGCGATGACCGTATTTGCCACGCCGTCATCGATCGTATCGCCGAGGAATACGATGCGGTCCTTCAGCAGCCGCGAGTAGATGTCATAGGCGCGCTCGCCGTAGGACGATTTTTCTATCACGGTGGGGATGAGATAAAGGTTGCGGGGGTTTGTGGTAGCCATAAGTTTTATATATTTAATGCTTCATGAGACAGCACTAGGATATCATTACTTGGGTTTTGCTTCAACAAGGTGGCAAATATACAGTTTGTTTGCCACATGGAAACGTGTCGTACGATGAGGAGACATTCGTGATTGATGATATTTTATCCCCTGTTCATCCCAAATAGGGCGTAGTAAGATGACGTAATAGAAAAAAAGTAAAAATAATAAAAATCGTTGCTTGTTTCTTAATCAAGAGGCAAGCGTTGACAATTTAAAATGGAGGAAAATGAAAGATGGAAAAAGTAAGTTTTGGATTAATAGCTTCAGAGGGTATTAAACTACGAATGGCTCATGTTGCCCAGTGCGGTCAGCACTGCCATTCAGAGAATTTTAGACAGAAAAGGAGTTGAAAGCAGATGATAATAAAAATGTATAAAACAAGAATTGGAGATGACCCGCGTGCGACTCAGCTGCTTCGACAGTTGCAAAGAGTGGGCTATCCTGATCTCAGGGGAGTCTGTATCGAGGACGTGTTATGCATTGAAGGGGATCACCTCGATAAAGGAATAAGGGATGAAATTGTGAGGTTATTTTGTAACCCTGTCGTGGAAAAGGTCTCGTTTCAATCGAAATTACTTGAGGTAAGAGAGGTGAGATATCAGCGAGCGATAACGGATCCAGAATGGTCCTCCTTGAAGCACGCCATTGATGCCCTTGGATTAAAAGGTATCCAATGGGTACGACTCTCCACCCGATATAAGTTAGTCGGGGTTGATAAAGAGGCTGAGCAAGAAATTACTAGCAGATGGCTTTACAACCCGCAGGTGCAAACCATTATTGCACCGGGAGTAGAGTGGTCAACGCTCATGCCACAGGGACAAACTGGGGGTGTATCAGAATATGACATATCCCATATGAACCTTGCGGAAATGAAGCATCTCTCGAAGAATCGTCGTCTATTCCTCTCGCCGAAACAGCTTCTTGCGATTCATAGTTTTTTTAAAAAAGAGGGACGCATAATCCGTGATGCCGAGCTTGAGATGGTAGCCGCGGCGTGGGGAGACCATTGTAGCCATACCACTTTAAGAGCGCTCGGGCTCTTGGAATGTATCCAAGAAGCTACCCGGCGTATAAACCACCCGCTGGTAGTATCTTGTTTTAAGGACAATGCGGGGGTGATGAGATTCTACGGTGGCTGGGCTATCAATTTCAAGGGTGAAACTCATATATCCCCCACGTTCGCTGGTTCTCCTTATGGGGGGATCATGACGAAGCACGGAGGTGTTATTCGCGATGTCATCTTCACGGGACAAGGCGGATGGCCATTCGCGGGCACCACGATTATGGGTATCTGTGATCCACGGATGCCGTGGGAACAATTACCAAAAGGCGCTATCCATCCACGAACCGTGCTCTTGGAGTCAATTCGTGGGACGGGACAATACACCAATCCCATGGGTATTCCCATGGCTTGGTCGCAGTACATGATTCATTCGAACAACGTAAAGGGATTTGCGCTTGGGCATTCAATAGGCATCATCCCTGAATCGCGCGCGCAGAAAGGTGAACCGCAACCGGGCGATTTCGTGGTGCTGATTGGCGGAGACACTGGCATCGACGGGATTCATGGTGCGACAGTCAGTTCGGCTGCGTCGACCCATGAAACCACCACCGTGGACGCTGCTCACGTTCAGATAGGAATGCCGATTGAAGAGAGAAAGTGCATGGAGGTGATACCCATACTCCGTGACGCTGGTTGTATTCGCGCGTGCACTGATTGCGGCGCGGCTGGCCTAAGCTCGGCAGTGGGCGAAATGGGTGAAGGGACAGGCGTGTGGATTAACCTCGCCTGGGTACCCTTGAAGTGCGTCAGTATGCTGCCTTGGCAAGTATGGCTTTCAGAAAGCCAAGAGCGTGGTGTGTTGTGCATACCACCTGCGAAATTAGCAGAAGCGATGGGTATTCTTACTGACTATGGAGTTCCGGCAACAGCAATCGGTATTTTTACGGATACCAAACGTTGCCAGGTAATCTATAATGCAGAATTAAATCACACCCAATGGCTGTCTGATCCAATACCTGCCATGGACGGAATGATTGTGGTAGATTTACCATACTCATTCCTTACAGGATATAGTCCATTGCCGGATATTCAGGTCAAAGAGCCGATGCATCAAGATAAACCATTTTTCCCACCAGTGCCAGATAGCGAGACTCAGTGGATTGATCTGATTCAAAGACACCTGGGACATTTCAATCTGTCGGACCAATCTGGGGCTGCCCACCAATACGATCAAACCGTGCAAGGCAATACGGTTATGACGTATATGGGTGGCAAGGGCGAGCGAATGCCGGATGAATTGTTTGTGACCACACCGGTACGCGGCAGGCGTTGGGCTTGCGGCATTGCCAATGCCGTAAACCAATTCTATGGCGATATCGATCCGGCCGGGCTCGGGAAACTGATGATGGCGCAGGCAGTAACTAAATTGGTCGCAGCAGGGTTCCGTATAGATAACATTACCTATTGCGCCAATCTTTACACACCAAGCGTCCTCGATAGTCCGGAGAACGCCTGGAAACTGGTGCAGCTTGTAAAGCACGGCTATGTTCCTGCTTCTGAAGAGCTCCGTGTACCAGTGATTACCGGGAAGGACAGTTCTAGTGGGACGTTTTTCGGGAAGAATGGCGAACGTATTGATGCGCCGTTAACTCTGGACGTGCTCGCGGTTGGCAGATTGATTAATGCCTTCCAGCTGATTCCGAAGGCATTCGCTAAACCAGGAGATCAACTCGTACTCTATACACCGGGACTAAAAAAAATAAATCTCGGCGGATCAGTACTATTGGATCTTTTTGGCGCGCGAGGGGATGCACTGCCAGAAGTTGACCTGTTGAAGCTGCGATCAGGGCTCACTCGGTACCATCGGATGCTCACAAGACTACAGTGGCAGAAACAAATCCATTCCCGATCTGCCGTCGCAGAGGGCGGCCTTATCCGCCGGCTCTTTGAGATGAGCATTGGGAGCGGGCTGGGATGCACTATCTCACTTGAAAGTGATCCACTATTATGGATGTTCGGAGAACTTAACGGCGCTATATTGTTTGCCTCATCGAATGGTAACTGGCGGGATTTTCTTAGTAATGGTAACTGTCACCTTCTTGGTGAGGTCTCTGATGTGCCAATTATTGAGGTGAATCATCGAAGCAAACAGTTGTTCCGTTGCCCAACAGATCTACTTGCAACCCAATGGCTCAATACATTTAAGGAGGTGGTACTATGAGACCGATCGTATTGGTTCCGTGGTTTCCAGGGACAAATTGTCACCCGGAAATGGCGCATGCATTTGAGCTCGCAGGTGCGCGCGCTGAAGTAGTACCACTGCAGCAGCTGATTGATGGCCGTCGCGGTCTCCATGAGGCTGATTTGATTGGCATTGCAGGCGGTTTCAGTTGGGGAGACCACCTCGGTGCTGGGCGAGTCGCGGCTGTGGATCTGCAACACTTACTTCGTGCCCAGTTAGCATTGGTGATGGAACGAGGGATCCCTATTTTGGGGGTGTGTAACGGATTCCAGATCCTAGTTGCATCTGGCCTACTCCCCGGCCCTGGACAAAAGGCAATATTGGATCTCAACCTCAGCGCTCGTTTCGAACACTGGGGTGATACCAAAATCCATTTACACCAACCTAGGGGAGTGCAGTGTATATGGATAGAAGGGTTAGACGGTATGGAAATAACACTGCCGGTCGCTCATGCTGAAGGGCGGCTGGTGTACCCAGAGGGTACCATGTTAGATATCGTGGCAACCTACGGCAGTCAGAAAGGCAGTACCAAATACCCGGCTAGTCCGAGTGGCAGTCCTATCGCCGGAATTTGCGACTCAACTGGGACGATCATGGGCATGATGCCGCATCCTGAACGTCGTGTGCATCGTTTACTTGGCGATCAGGGGTGGCCCATATTCAGGGCCGGAGTTAAAGCAGTAATGTGAAAAATAGTAACGAAACATTGTTCGTAAATTTAAAGTCGCCTGACGAAAGGACAGGCGACTATTTTTGTCTAAAAAATTCTTTGTACGTTTTAGCCAATGATAATCTTCCATCCTTGTGGCGTGCGGATGAGTTTCCCTTGAATCTTAAAACCTGCGGCTTTCTTGTGCCCTCCTCCGCCTAAGGCGAGCGCAAGGCGGGACACGTCAATGTCGGGGTGCACCGTGCGCAGGCTTCCCTTGACGGTGCCGCCTTCCTGTTCCTTGAGGACCAGGATGACGTCCGCTTCTTTAAGGTTGGCGAGGAAGTTGGCAATCCCTTCGGTGGGGTCCCCTTCTACGCGCGCCGTCCGGAAATCTTCGAGCGTGAGTATGGTAGAAGCGAGGCGGTAGCGGGGGGAGTACTGCAAGCGCGCGAGCGCCTTTCCCCACAAGTGGAGTGTGCCGATCTCGCGATTTTGCCACGTCGCCGCGGTGATTTGGCGGAACCGGGCGCCGTGCATTAAGAGCTCCGCGCCCACCGCAAGCGCAACCTCATTCGTTGCGGGGTTGGAGAAGTGCCCGGTGTCGGTGAGCAGGCCCGTGAGCAGCGAGGTGGCAAGCGGCGCGTCGATGAGGTGCCGGTGCTCGGCGGCGATGAGGCGGTAGAGGACGGTGGTGGTGGACGGCGCCGCAGGGTCGATGAGGTGGAATTCTCCGAAGTACACGTTTGACGCATGGTGGTCGATGTTCACGAGGGGAGGGAGCGGCTCTTTCCTTGAATGCAAAAGCTCTTCAATGCCCGCGTAGGCAAGGTCTGAAGAGTCAAGGACAATCATGAGGTCATACCGCGGCGAGTGCACCACCGACGCGTCAGTAGTAAATTTATTCATGTGGGGAAGGAAGTGGAACATGTCCTGCGGAGGGTGTTGGCAGAACACCAAGGATTCCTTGCCAAGCTTTTCCAAGTAGCCGACCATAGCCGCAGCCGACCCGACCGCGTCGCCGTCGGGTTTTTGGTGGGTCACGACCAGGATATGGTCGGCCGCCTGAATGGCAGAGAGTACGCTTTTTGCTTGGAAGAGGAAGTCGCGCATTCCGAAAATTGTTAAATGGTTAAATTGTTATGTTGTTATATGTTGCCGTTCGGAATGCACAATTTTTCTGCGGACGCGACCTAGCATCCCTCGCGCCTAAATCCTCGAAAAATTGGCATTCCTTCGCGTCGTGTTGAAGCCTTTAAGCAGTTACCTTAAATTGCTAAATTGTTACCCTGTTCTATATTGAACAACATTATAAACTACCATACGGGTGGAAAAAATCAAGACGCAGTCTTGTACAATACAAAATGATACCTATCTTTTAACCCCATTCCACCGCATAATGATCCCCCAATCTGTGGAGAGATGAATGAACCGCGAGTGAGGGATTAAAACAAAAAGGTGTGAGCCGCCATA
>JBAZQN010000015.1 GCA_041645165.1 Patescibacteria group bacterium
CGAGGAGATGAAAAAAGCAAAGGCCGCCTTATTTGAGAAATTGAGAAAAAACTTTTAACGCGCTATTGAAAATCACAGTCCCTGGTGACTATTGATTTGGGGCTCATTCCTTGACTGGAAAATACTGTTATTTCCCCCACAGCGCTTCCCCACCTTGTCCCCACCTATAAATAATTGTTATATGGCTAAATTGCTAAACTGTTATCAGCGTGCCACGAACAATAAGTAATGAACAATTTACCCTTTTCACTTCGGACACATTACACACTATAAGGGCCTCCACCCCAGCTTTTCTAATTCCTCCCGCGCTACCTCCCGGTCATCCCATGGCTTATCAACCCCATGGTCCATGGCCATCATGCGTTCATGCCCCTTGCCTGCAAGAAGCACAATATCATCCGAGGTGGCGCGCTCAAGGGCAGTTTGAATCGCAATGCGCCGATCAGGGATCAGCCAATAGCGCTCATTTTGCTTCCACCCCTTCATTGCCATCCCCTGCGCAATCATTTGTGATATCGCCTCCACAGATTCAGAACGGGGATCCTCTTCGGTAAGGTAGACGCGATCAGCGAATTGAGCCACCACCTCGCCCATAAGGGAGCGTTTCGATTTATCGCGTTCGCCCGCCGCGCCGAACACCACGGTGATCTTAGCCTTAGCGTGGCGCCTTAAAAGGGTCAATACCTCACGAAGCGCATTGGGCGTATGGGCGAAGTCGACAAAAACGGAAAACGGCTGGCCCTGCTCAATCCGCTCGAGCCTTCCTGAGAGCGGCTGGAATGTTTCTATGCCCTCATGAATTTTTTCCCATGGCACTTCGCACACATGGGCGAGCGCGGCGGCGCTGAGGATATTCCTGAGGTTATAGTCGCCAATAAGCCTCGTGCGCAACGTGTGGTGCCCGTACGCGGTGACCAAAGTAAAAGTGAGGTATTCAAGCGTTTCTTCTATGCGCTCTCCATGCACGTCGCCGCTCCCCAAGCCGTACGTAAATACTTTGAGCCCGTGAAACGCGCGCGCGAGGTGCGAGAGCGAAGAAAACGTCGCGTCTTCGCAGTTAAGCACCACGATACCGCTCCCCTTGTGCGCGCGTTTGCCGCGGGCAATGAGGGCAAACAACTTTGCCTTTGCGCTCATATACGCCATAAGGCTCTGATGATAATCAAGGTGCTCGTGGGTAATGTTCGTGATAATGCCAGCGGCAAGCGGCAGCTTGCCCACACGCTCCTGGTCCAGCGCGTGTGAGGTAAGCTCTACCACGACCAGTTCGCAATGCTCTTTGACCATGCGCCCAAGGAGCACATAAAAGGTGAAGGGGTCCACGGTCGTCGTATGGGCGCCGGTTTCTATAAAGGTATCGCCGATTTGCGCGCCCAGCGTGGAAATCCATCCGACCTTCTTGCCCGTGGTGCGCACTATATGGCCCACGAGATTAACCACCGTCGTCTTTCCGTCAGTGCCGGTGACTCCCACGATGATCAGTTTCTTCTGAGGAAACCCGTTCATTGCCTGCGCCATCCACGCCCGTCCGCGGCGATACCAGCGCACCACGCGCTTGGGTAATAATTTATGAAATAGTCGCATCATATTATTCAGAATTAATTTTATCCCATAACAAATCAAACATTCCTTGATAGAGTTCGCTAATCAACGGACTTTCAATATAAAGCCCGATGCCTTCTCTGCTTCCTGAAAAAATAAGCGTAGCGTTTCTCCAAAGAAGCATCGTCGCCTTCGGCTGATATTGTACTGGAAAAAATTTTGTCATGCGCTTCTCCTCACCATCGCGCTTTTTGAATTCAAGAGCAGTCGGCGTCCGCACCAGCAATGCTCGGGCGGAGATATTTTTTTTGATCCGCTCTGGAATATAACGCCGATAATCATACTCACGGCTAATGACCGCGTGCAAATCGTCAATGTTTCCAATATAGGCTATCTCGCTGTGGGGGATCTCTATTGTCCTTTCAAGAATCTCTATAAACCCCTCTTCTCCTTGCACTGTCCGAATAACAGGAAGAATAGTATGAGCACCACACAACTTCTTTAATGTCTCCAAGTGACCCTCAATCTGCCACTCGGCCTTTTTTGCTTTTCTCGTCTGCTCCCGCGCGTATTCAAGAATACGTTCAGGAGACGGGGGGACGAGTTTTTGTTTGTACTTCCCTCTCCCTGCTCCCCATTGCAGTAACCCTTTCTCAAGAAGGTCCTGCGTGATCTTATATGCCGTGGGCCGCTTGATTTCGCTGTGGTGAATCACTTCTGAAATGGTTGGCTCATTGAGCGTCAGAACTACGCTTAAAAATTGCTGCTCTCGTTCAGTCAAGCCAAGCTTCGACAATACGGTTGAGAGTGTTTTCTCCATAAGTTTTCTTATCATTCGTAGAAGAAAATATATGCGATAATCTTATGATATCTTATCGATATTTTCTTTCGAAAGTAAACACAGTCTATCGCTCTATTTTGATAACTTCTATTTTCAATAGACAAATTATACTCTTTTTTAGACAAAAATCAAATATCCACTAACCTTAAAACGTAAACACGCATCCACAATGTTTATGTGGAAAGTTGATTTAAATCCACCAATCACCATCGCAACCCTCTGGGATGTCTGTATTTATTACCTGTGGGACGACACTTTTGTGAAAGGAGTCGAAAAGGTATTCAATACACACGGAGTAAAAACAATTCTTGATACCGCTGGCGGAACCGGTTTCCCATCAATCGCTTTGCGAAAGAGAGGGTGGGATGTGAACTATGCCGACGGCAGTAGAACCATGTTTGAAAATTACAAAAAGCACCTTGCTGATGAAAAAGTCGACATGCTCTTTCAACTCGTAGAGTGGAAAAATCTTACCCACAAAATCCAAAAACAGTATGACGCGGTGATGTGTCGAGGCAACTCGCTCTCTTACGTTGATGCATGGAATGAGGATCTGATTGAACTTCATCCCGAACACATGAAACTCGCTCTTGAGAATTTTTACAAACTCATCAAACCAGGTGGCATTTTGTACATTGACACGGTTGAACGGAGCGAATTTGAAAAAACAAAATTTCCCATTGTGTGGAATTTTGGAGAAAGACACATCAATGGACACAAAGTAAAACTCGTTCGGTTTGTCTCTCATGATTATACCCGCGGCGTACGAATTTGGTCGCACAAACTCATTATTGATAATCGCTCGTATGAATTCAGCTGTACATCGTATCTCCTGACCCCCGAACAGCTTCGGAGTCTTCTCGGTGAGACTGGTTTTACAAATGTGAAAGAAACTTCAGTTTCTGGAGAAGAATGGTACACAGTTTTCGTTTGCAGAAAACCAAAATGAAAATTATAAATTCTTTACAAGGAGGAAATCATGAAAATCGCTCTTTTACAACCAAACGCCGATGAACGTTACGGCCATCGACAAGGGTATGGTTCGGAAAAACGCCCACCCGAAACAGGGTTGGCTATACTCAGTTCCTATCTGCGCGTTTCCGCGCCAAACCACGAGATGTTTTGCCTTAATCCGGACAGAAGCGACGAGGAAATTGCGCGCCAAGCGGCAGGGCTTGACCTTATCGGTCTTACCGATTGGTTCTCAAATCATCAGCGTGTAATTAACATTGCGAGACTGGTAAAAATTAACAACGAAAAAGCACGGGTGGTGATTGGCGGACCGAACACGCCGGGGATTGGCAAGTTGGTGCTGGAGAAATATCCGTTCATTGATTACGTGGTCATCAGGGACGGAGAGGATGCACTTCTTGGACTTGCAAATGAGGTGCCAACAATATTGATTCCAAATCTTTGGTACCGTCATAGCGACAAAATCCACTTCACCCAGTCAGCTTATGTCAATCTTGGTCGCCTGCCGCTTTGGGATTTTTTGAACTTTGAAAATCTCGATGAACGACTGGTTGAATATCGCGAGGAAATTGCGAAAAGCGGAGAGAAGGATTTCGATCCGTGGCTCGTCCCGCCGCTAACGATGTTCAGCTTCCGCGGTTGCATGAAAGCGATCAAGGAGGGAGTATGCAGTTATTGCACCTCCGCCGAGACAACCGGCAGAGCGTTGCCGCCCGATAAATTCTGGTCGCAATTAGAGCTTCTCAAAGAAAAGTACAACGCCGAATTTTTCTACATGGCGGACGACATTTTCCCCGTAACTTTGAGAAGAATGGAGCAGCTCGCCGAGGCAAAACCCGCGTATCTCGCAACGCCGATGATTAGGGCGTACGCATATATGCTTGATTTCATTAAATTCAACGAGAAGCAAATGGAGCGGATGACAACTGCTCTTCGCGCCATTGGAGTTTTCAATCTCTTTTTCGGCGTTGAGAGTTTCAGCCTTGAGCAAATCACGAGGGCAAATAAGAGGGTAGTAAGCATTGCCGAAAGTGAACGGGTCATCAAAGCTCTAGGAGCGAGTGACATAAAAACAACCATGGCTTACTTGCTCGGTCTGCCGGGAGAAACCAAAGAGAGCCTTGAACTAAACCTTCGTTCACTTGATACGCTGCTTGCTACTGGACATGTGGAGCGAATCTATTTGTCCGTAGTCATGGCTCTGCGTGGCACGTCGATGTTCGAGGAGCTTTGCCAAACTCAAGCCGTTGTTAAAGTATACGAGCAAGAAACCGGCAATGTTCTTGCCGAGGATGATTACCCGGATTACTCGTTGCTTCAGCGACTTGGAGTCGAGCACCTCTCGTGCTTGAAGCCCTCGCTTGTAAACGAGTGGCTGGAGAAAATGATTACTGCGTCCGAGCGGTATCTGCCGTCGCATCGCGTTGGCGGGTTCTTGCTCGAACCGATCTAGACCCTACCGTAGCACGTATTCGGATTCCACACTTGGAATACTGACTACGTGCTTTTTTCTTATTATTTCATAGGGAACTGCCCTCGAGAGGAATCGAACCTCTATTACAAGATCCGGAATCTTGTGTCCTATCCGTTGAACGACGAAGGCGTGCGTATCACATCTTAAGAATTGATTTCGCAGTCTGCGCGAGGGTGAGAAGTTTGTAAAGGAACTGCTTAACTACGACATCATACGTCCCCGCGCCTTCTTTCTCCTCTCCTCCAAATCCCATCTTAAATCTCGTAATCCCCGCCCAGGAATCAGGCTTTGTATCTTGTGTCTTGTATCTTGTGTCTTGCGGGGATATGCCCCACATATCATACCATTTCATCCCTTGAGCCTTTGCGAATTGTATCATCTTCCACTGTAATAGATGAGGGGCCATGAGATTACGATCCATGCTTGATGATCCACCATGAAGATAAGTTGCGGTATCGCCGCACGTTATCAGTATAGCCGCCGCGAGAGGCTTCCCTTGGTGCTTGGCAATAAATAAATGAGCCTGCGCTTCCCCGGGCGCATTGAGTTCTTGAAGCATCATCTCATAATATTTCCTTGGATGAATTCCAATTTTATCACGCTGTGCGGTATCCTGCATGAGCGCCCAAAAAATGCTGAAACCGTCTTTTGGGTTCACTTCATCTGCCGCGACTCCTTTCCGTACCGAGAGGTGAATATTATAACGCGTCTTCTCATGCATGTCATTGAGAAGTTCTTTCTCGCTTTTCGTTAAATCAATAAGCAAGGTAGCGCGCGGCGGCACTTGGCGTGTCAATATACAAGGTTCAATAATATTTAAACCACTCCGGTTTGGAAATTGTCCCGCTCCTCGAATGTTTTTTTCAAAGGTAAGCGGGATCGCGCCTGAGCGGGAGATATTGGAAATTGGAAATTCTCGTGTGGGTGTCCATCGCACAAATACCGCGCCTGTCCTCTTGCCTATATCCCGTAAAACCTGCTCATGCCTTGATACCGTACTGTCCTGCGGCAAGGCCCAGCCATTTATTTCGAGAAACTTGAGCGGTCCCGCAATTCTCTTCTCGACTGCAATCCCCTCGCTATCTCTCCTCTCCAATGCAGCCGTAAATGGCGTCACGCGCAAGGGAGAAACCACATATACGTTTTTCCCCGCAGCCTGTTGGAACCGCGCCCATCCGTTTGATTGTTCAAAATGCATGTATTATTAATGCTATCCTAATTTTATCCTAAACGAGGACTGAGTTGCTATCGTTGTTTCCCCAATCGCTTAAGCGCTTCTCTCACCCTTGCCTCACTCCCTTCGATCGTCCGCGGAAGCGCGCGTATTATCTCCACCACTTCGTTTTCCCGGTAACCAAGCCTTACCAAAGCCTCTATCGCATCCCCATCGCCCTCTGAAAATACACCGCGCGCTCCGCCAATAAATTCTCCAACTTTTTCACGCAACTCAACGATAATCCGTTCCGCGGTTTTCTTCCCGATCCCCGCCACCTTCTGCAACAATTTTGGATCTCCTTGCGCAATAGTGCGTTTCAGATCGTCAAGTTTTGCCACGGACAAACACCCCAAGGCAGAGCGCGGCCCAACGCCTGAGATGGTGAGCAACTGTTCAAAAAACAAAAGCTCTGCCAATTGTGGAAACCCGTAAAGCTCTATCGTGTCATTCCTCGTGTCGAGCTTCGTGTAACAATAGAGCTCAAGGAGTGCGCCAATTTTTAATCCTTCCAGCACAAATACCGGCACTGCGATACGGTACCCTACCTCCCCCGCGACGAGGAGCACTGACCGCGCATCATGCCATTTAACCGCGCCATTGATGTACGAAATCATGCTTATATTCTACAATACATCCAGGACTTTTGCTATCAATATTACATTTTTTGAGATGAGCATTTCTCAATGATATGTCATTCGCGATCAAATCATCATTTACGCCCACCGGAGACCAGCCTCAAGCGATTGAAAAACTCGTGGCAGGCATTCGTGCCGGGGTGCCCCATCAAACGCTCTTGGGAGTGACCGGCAGCGGCAAAACGTTTACGATGGCAAACGTCATCGCGGAGGTGAAACATCCGACGCTCGTCATTTCCCACAATAAAACGCTCGCCGCGCAACTGGCGGGCGAATTTGAAGAGTTCTTCCCCGACGCAGCCGTGCATTATTTCGTTTCCTACTATGACTACTATCAGCCCGAGGCATATGTGCCCACCACTGACACCTACATTGAAAAAGAAACAGACATTAATGAAGAGATAGACCGCCTCCGCCATGCCGCGACCCAGGCGCTCCTTTCCCGCAAAGACGTCATCATTGTCGCCTCTGTCTCCTGCATCTACGGATTGGGGTCGCCCGAGGAATACCAATTTATGAGTTTAGAACTCAAAACTTCCCGCCCTAGCGGGATCCCGCATACCTTAAATACTAATATTCAAGGTGCGGGACAAAACTCAAAACTGAATCGAATAGAAATATTACGGAAACTGGTAGATATGCGCTATGAGCGCAATGATATGGATCTGCAGCGCGGGCGCTTCCGCGTGCGCGGCAATATGATTGACATTTATCCGGTGTATTCGCTTGAAGATATTTGGCGCATAGAATTCAGCGGCAATGCGGTGCAGCGCATCAGCGCACTGGACCAGCTCACTGGCAAAACCGTGAATCGCGCGGACGCATTTACCTTGTTTCCTGCAACCCACTATATCGCGCCGCAGGAGAGGATCAATGAAATCCTCAAAACGATTGAGCAGGATCTTGACCGGGAAGTGCGCGCATTTCTAAAAGCCAACAAACCCTTAGAGGCCGAACGCCTCTCGCAGAGAGTGCACTTCGACCTCGAGATGATAAGGGCGACCGGCTATTGCAACGGCATTGAGAACTACTCGCGCTACTTTGATCAGCGAAAACCCGGCGAACCGCCCTCTACGCTCATTGATTTTTTCAGGTTTGCAGACAAGGACTTTCTTACCTTTATTGACGAGTCGCACATGACTTTGCCGCAATTGAGAGGTATGTACCATGGCGACAGGGCGCGAAAAGACACTCTCATAGAATATGGATTCCGCCTTACGGGGGCGCGCGATAACCGCCCCCTTACCTTTGATGAATTCAACACCCGCATCGGCCAAGTCATCTATGTGTCTGCCACACCGAATGAATATGAGTTATCGAGGTCCCGACACCCCCACCATAACCTCCCCCTTTCTAGGGGGAGGAGCGCCTCCTTAATGTCTTCCCCCCTAGTAAGGGGGGAATCGGAAGGGGGGCGTGTCGTCGAGCAATTAATCCGTCCCACAGGGTTGCTCGATCCTACGATTACCGTGAAACCGACGAAAAACCAAATTGATGATTTGCTCAATGAAATACATCACTGTATCGCAAAAAAACAGCGCGTGCTGGTGACCACACTCACCAAACGCATGGCGGAAGACCTCGCGGAATATCTTGAGGAATTGAAGGTGAAGGCCGCATACCTGCACTCTGATATAGAAACCTTTGAGAGGTTGGAGCTCCTCCGCGACCTGCGCCTCGGCGTCTACGACGTCCTGGTAGGCATAAATCTCCTACGGGAAGGATTAGATCTGCCGGAAGTCGCGCTCGTCGCTATCCTCGATGCGGACAAGGAGGGTTTCTTAAGGAGTGCAACCTCGCTCGTGCAAGTAATGGGCCGCGCAGCTCGCCACCTCGAAGGCCGCGTCATCATGTACGCCGACACCATCACCGGATCCATGAAACAGGCAATGGAAGAAACTAAGCGCCGGCGCGCGGTCCAAGAAGCGTATAATAAAAAACACGGCATTACGCCGGCGACCATCAAAAAAGCAATTAAGGAAGGAATACTCGCGCATCGCCAGTCAGAATCCTTCCAGCCGAAACTCCCCAACATTGCGGAAATCCCTTATGAAGAATTGCCCCACCTTATCAGGGATTTGGAGCGCCAGATGGATTTAGCGGCTAAAAATCTGGAATTCGAAAAAGCAGCGGCATTGAGAGACCAAATAAAAATAATGAAAGAAAAGATGAGGAAAAAAACAAGCCGCAGGGATCCTTTCAAAGCGATCCGCGCGGCTAAAGAAGAAGGGAATTAGGTTATGCATTAAACTGGCCCCTGGTACTCGCTGCAAACGTTTGATACTTATGCCCACGAGTACATTCGTGAATAATGTGAAACCCCCTCATAATGCACCCACAGCCACACCCTGGTTCTGGACATTCCTCACAATACTCACTCTCTTCCTTCTTCTTTTTTTCTTCTTCCTTGTCATCCACGCTAGCCAATTTTATCTCCTTTCGTTTAGTCTCATTTTTTCTCATATTACTCTCTCTCTCTCTGTATTTATCAACTCTCTACTCAACTATTATCAGCATGTCATGCTGAACTTGATTCAGCATCCAGAAAACAATGGATCATGATGTTGCTTCAAGAAAATGATGTAATATGACACCTACCGGCTTTTTATTGATCAACAAACCCCCCGGTCCCACTTCGCACGATGTGGTGGATATGGTGCGGCGCGTGGTGAAACCTCCCCAAACCCCTCCTTCTCAAGGAGGGGACACTGGTGTCTCCCCCATACGAAGGGGGAGTAAGAGGGGGTCTCAATTGCGGATCGGCCACGCAGGCACTCTTGATCCGTTCGCATCAGGATTGTTAATCGTGGGAGTGGGACGCGATGCAACGAGAAGACTTGACTCTTTTAAGGCGCTCCCTAAAACGTACCTTACCACCTTGCGATTGGGAGCCGCGTCTGATACCGATGACAGAACGGGGCATATTGAAGAAACTAGAATTAAGAATTTAGAATTAAGCTTGGAAAAAATTGAAAAAATATTAAATTCGTTTATAGGTGAAATTGACCAAGTGCCTCCCATGTACAGCGCAAAAAAGATTAATGGACAAAAACTCTATGAACTCGCGCGCCAAGGGCACACCGTTGAACGCAAGCCTGTCAAAGTGACTATCTACTCAATCGAGCTCAAAAACGCACAAACTGATGAACTGACAAACCGACAAACTGTTAAACTAAATATTACGTGCTCCACCGGCACCTACATACGCGCCCTTGCGCGCGACATCGGAGAGAAGCTCCAATGCGGAGCCTACTGCGATGCGCTCACACGGACGGCAATTGGACCGTTCGCGCTGCAAGATGCCCTGCCGCTCGATAAGCTCAATACCGATAATTGGCAATCTCTTTTACAGTCTTTCACGTATCTGGTATCACGTATTACGCATTACGAATCGCAACCGAAATACCTAATACCTACTACGAAATACGAGACAAGAGTGCTCGTCTTCGGCACCTTCGACCTCCTCCATCCCGGCCACCTCGACTTCTTCCGCCAGGCAAAAGAATTGGGCGACCATCTCATCGCCGGCATCGGACGAGATCAAGTGGTCGCCGCGCTCAAAGGAAAACTGCCCCGCCAGAATGAGCACGCGCGCCTTGCCGCGGTGCAGGAGTGCGGACTCGTGGACGAGGCGCACCTGTTGCCTGACAATCCCGAAGAGAGGTTTCAGTGGATTAAAAAAACAAACCCCACGGTCATTGCTTTGGGGTACGATCAAACCGCGTTCACGGATCACCTCGCGCAAGACCTCGCGCACCACGGCATTAATTGCCGTATTGCCCGCTTAAAGCCATTTCATCCCGAGCGCTATAAAAGCTCCAAAATGTAATATAATCATCCGCACCGTGTTCCTGGGTATCTCGATAATCAATCTTGCTTATTTTTATTCCTTCTGTTACCCTATACCATAGATTTGAATTTTGACATTTACTTTATGCACACTAAATCAGCAGCAAAACGATTACGGCAAACAAAAAAGCGGACCGCAAGGAACCGCATGTGGAAGCAGAAAGTGAAGACAATGCTGAAGTCCTCCCGCGCCCAGATAACCTCGAAGGACGCCCATACGAAAGAGACCATCACCCGCACCATTTCCACGATTGACCGCGCCATTCAGAAAGGGATACTGCATCGCAATACGGGCGCGCGGATGAAATCGCGGCTTCTCAAACTCCTGCGTGCCCCTGCGAAGAAAGAGGCTTGAGATCGGTCAATAACAGCTCCAAGGGCAATGTGGCGTCGCCGCTCTCTGTTTTTAATTTCACATCTACCGCAAGCAATGAGCGGTAGATTTTTTGTAATTCTTCCCAGGTATAGTAGCGCGTGCGGGGGACTGTCTTTTGCGCGACAAAAGGGTGAATGCCTAACGCCTGAGCGATGTCTGCGCCGCGCGACTCCTTCGCACTGTCCAAATAACTTTTCACCAGTGCAATGGTATGGAAGAGGCGCACCAGCATGCCGTGAACGGCAAGCGGCTCAACCCCGGAGACGATGAGCGAATAAAAAAGCGGGAGCGCGCGGTCAATGCTTCGCTCACCCACCGCATCCGTGAATGCAAACCCTGAAAGGTCTTCCTCAATATCTACCAATGCATACAAATCATTTTTAGTAATGGCACTGCCGCAGCGCAGCGCGGCAAGCTTCCCTATCTCCCGGTCAGCACGCCACAGGTCGCTCCCTACTGCCGCCGCGAGCGCCTCCGCAACAGACGCGTCACAGGCAGCGCCAGAAGTGTGCGCGCGGTTTCTGATCCACGCACTCACTTCCCGCTGCTCCATACGGGGAAAGGGGAATACATACTCTTGCGATGCAAGGGATTCAAAAAGAGCAGTGTTTGAATTTTGTTTCCGGGGCTCCTTTTTCTTCCCTCGCCCTGCGCTTCTGCGCACAAGACCTGCGTTCCCTACCATGCCAACATCTCCCTCCCAAAAAACAATGATGTTCGCGTCTTTCGCGCGGAGGCTTTCTTCTTCTTCAAGGAATGATTTCACGCTATCAGCCACACCTCCCAATCCGCTCCCTATAAGTTCCTCGACCACCACCATGCGCCGGGGGCTTAAAAACCCGCTTGAGCGCGCTTCACTCCTGAATCGCTCAAGCGTGAGCCCCTTGCCCTCAAGCCGCACCACATTATACCCTTGAGGATCGCGCTTTTTCTTAAATTCAGCGATAACCTCAGAGAGTTTCTCCCTGCTGCGAAAGGTGTCAGACCCATAAATAAAGATAATCATAGGAATTTTCGCTCTTCCAATATTCATTTGTAAATAACTCGGGGTGCTGGGAATTGTCTCCCTACGGGAGATCTCCCGAAGGGAGAAACCCAATCTATCCCGCACTTTTTCGGGCTGCCGAGATTCGAACTCGGACTAAATGCTCCCAAAGCACTCGTGCTACCATTACACTACAGCCCGATGAAAAAGTGCGGGACGTACCCACCTCTTCGGTGGGTCGCCGAAGAAGCGATTATCGGTATACTATTCCCCCGTTAAAGATCTCTTTCTATAAGCATAAACGTAAAAACGGATGTTGTCATCCGTACCGCAATCAATTATTGCTCATTCACATTTTGCCGAGGGTCAGAATCGCCCCGTCATTCGACGGGGCGCCCGACCGGATGGTCGGGCGAACTCTTATATATTATCTTCCGGATAACGCTCTTCCTGGGTAGCACCACATACTCGCATCTCACAAAGTGCTGGGAGCCAGAATCGAACTGACTACGCCTGCCTCTTCAGGGCAGCGCTCTACCAATGAGCTATCCCAGCACTTTGTGAACATATGTGTAGCTACCCGCCGAAAGCTTCTGACTCGCTTTCAGCCCACTGAGCTACCTCGGCAAGTTGTGAACGAATTGGTGGGCGCAGATGGACTCGAACCATCGACCTCGTCATTACCCCAGTAGTACCCCGCATTAGCAGGGACTACGGGGCAGGTCAGTGCCGTTACGGTACAGCGGTGGGCGCAGATGGACTCGAACCATCGACCTCGTCATTATCAGTGACGCGCTCTAACCGCCTGAGCTATGCGCCCCACCGCTGTACCTTATTCTCCAGCGCTCCCTGCCCGGTAGCGAACGAGTGAAACGAGTTCTGCTACTCGGGTAACCGCCTCAAGCTTGCGCCCTCTAGGCTATAAACCCCTCCCTAAGATACTTGAATTATTTCTTCATGACAAGTGGGAGGCATAGCGGAACGCTTGACGTGGAGAAAATAAATCAGTACTATTGCTGATGAGTCTCGTTTCGTTTATTTATTGTTTACCGTATTTATGGCTACACAAGCAACCACCTATAAACCTATCACGCCGGAACAGATTAAGCCCGGCATGACCATCCGCGTCCATCAGAAAATCCGCGACGTCACCTCTAAGGGCGAAGAGAAAGAACGGCTCCAGGTGTTCGAGGGAATCGTGCTTGCGTGCCGCGGGAACCGCGGCAATGACGGCACGTATACCGTGAGAAAGATTTCTGAAGGAGTGGGCGTAGAAAAAATATTTCCCTACCGCGCTCCGGCAGTCGCAAAAATAGAATTTGTCCGGCAAGCGGCGGTGCGCCGTGCGAAGCTTTATTATCTCCGCAACTACAACAAACGGCTCAAGGAAAATACCGCACTCGCCTAAAACAGCGAAGGGCTACAGACGATAATATTTTACGCGCGGACGTGGCGGAATTTGGTATACGCGCCAGCTTGAGGTGCTGGTGGGGGCAACCCCGTGGAGGTTCAAGTCCTCTCGTCCGCAAATGAATTAAGAATTCAAGGAGGACTTGAACGGGCGAGCACTTCTGCCGGTGGCAGGAGAGCGCAAGCCCCATGCCCGAAAGGGCAAGTCCACTTGGGCGCAAATTTATTATGGGGCGCTTAGCGCGACTGGTTTATTCACCCCGCACCTTTTGGACGCATAGCTCAGTTGGTTAGAGCGCTTCGTTTACACCGAAGAGGTCCAAGGTTCGAGTCCTTGTGCGTCCAAGAAAAGGTACGGGGCACGTCCAGCAGGTCGCCAGGTTCGCCCGATCATCCGATCTGGCGTCCGGTCGAATGACCGGACGATCCCCTCAGTGCCCATGATTTATTTTAAACACTCTTACAAATCAAGAGAAGAACTAAAAATCTTCATATAATAATGTCTTTATGAGAATCTTTATCGGCCTTCTTATGGTCGCGGGGGGAGCGGTCCTCACGCTTAAAGCGAACTGGATAGTATCCAACTTCGGCTATAGCGAATTCGCAGAATCCAACATCAAAATGTACGGCGGGTCGCGCCTCCTCTGGAAGCTCATAGGCATTATCGCTATTTTCATCGGATTTCTGGTCATCACCAACCTTTATGGAGACCTCATCCTGATGTTCTTTGGCTCCACCTTGGGAGGATTGAAGCAAACGCCGGGATATTAAACAATCCGGGGGCCGTTCGCATAGTGATAGTGCACCCGGTTTGTTCACCCCGCACCAAATTGAGGACGGGCTCGTAGTTCAAAGGTAGTCCTGCGCCTTCTGGTGGGGATATAGCTCAGTTGGTTAGAGCGTCGCATTTGCAATGCGAAGGTCGCCGGTTCGAATCCGGCTATCTCCAAGAGAAGGTGAGGGATGCACCCGAAAGGTGAGAGGTTCAATTAGTCCAAATTTAAAAGCGGGGCAGGACCGGGAGGCGCGGGTCCGTGGGGTCATTCGACCCCACGCCGTGTCGAATGAATACGGCGATGCTCGCACGGTCCACTATCCAGGCAACCCATCATGGGTTTATTTTTTTGAAAAATTTTTCTTTGTCACGCGCTCATGCGTGGCGAGAGTGTTTACATTTCACCCGCATCATTGTATAATTCATTTCAGAATGATGTGTGGATAACTTTTATTAAAAATTTTTGAGCGCAGAATTTTTTCTTTAAACACTTCCACACATTAATAGACGCGCTCTTTCCATTTTGAAAGTCGGAAGCCTTCTAAAAAAAATCCTCTACACAAAATTGTTGTCGCCACTTGAATAAAAGCCAAAACGTTTTTCTCACACCTCACTAAAAGCGAAGGCTTCATCATAACGCATCACCGCTGTTCCGCGCTTCCTTATTGATTCTCTTGCAGTCCATACTCCTTTCCACCGCTTATCAGGTACCAAGCGGCCTCACGAAAGGACTAGAGCGCAGACACAGCATAAAGAAAGGAGGTGATAAACATGGGAAAGAAGAAGACAAAGCCAACAAAGAAAAGGAAGAAGTAAGCTTGTGTTGCATACTTCAACGTAAGAAACCCCTATTTTGAGGGGTTTCTTCGCTTTTTTGAACGTTTAGAACAACGATCCCTGCTGTACCCTTTTCCTGTCACGCTCGGTAAACACCTCTACCGACCCGTACACGCCGTCATATCCTGGCGTTTTTTTCACCTCCCCCTCCCGCATGCGCTCAATGCCAGTCACGACCGTAGGATCAAGGAAGGCCTTGAGTTCATCAAGCGGTTTTTTCACCAAGATGTCAAACTCGCTTGCATGCGCGCCCACGAGCGTCTCATAAATCGCGGTCACGCCCTTGGAATGTTTTCCTCTCTCTAGTCCGTCGCCTATGATCTCCGGTAAAGGCACGAGACTGCGGAATCCCGGGCGATTGCGGGGTTTATATTCCTCTTCGCGGTCTGCGAGTTCCTCCACGCGGCTCATCACGCCCACGGTGACCGGACGGCCGCACTTGGGACAAATTCCTTTTTTCCTCCGAGTTTCCTGCGGGCTCCACCGTACCTCGCACACGCGGTGGCCGTCATAATGATACATACCCTCTTCAGGAAAAAATTCATACGTCTCTATGATGCGATTTTCCCCCGCCTCCGACCGCAATGCGTGCGCAATGTTATGGAAGGATCGCGCCGCCACCTCCACCACCGTTGCCTCCCGCCCAAGGTTCGGCGGTGAATGAGCGTCCGAAAAAGAAATAATTGTCTTGCCGTCCAACTCTGGCAGCCGCCAATTCATTGGCGGATCAGATGACAATCCTGTCTCCACCGCAGGGATCCATGATGCCATATCTCCCCAGGCCTCTTCAAATGAATCAAACCCCGACTTTGACCCATACATGCCAAACCACGGCGTCCATACATGCGCGGGCACCACCAAAAAATCAGGATCTGCGTCCCGCGCAAATTCCGCCATGCGTATCATATCCAATCCCAAAATGGGGCGCCCATCAGACGCGAGTTTCCCTACCTTCCCCAGCAGCGCATTCAAACGTTCCGCGGCCTCCCGGGAAGGCGCAAAGAGCAGTACATGAACTCTCCGCACTTTTCCCCCGCGGGAAAAAATACACGCCACTTCCGACGTGTACATAAAGAGCGGATCATGGGATGCAGCAGTATGCTGTGGCACACGATGAACCTGTTTAAGCCGATACAACCCTTCTCCCGCATCTTCCAACTGCTCCCCGCACTCGCGAAACCATACCGGATGGGTAAAATCTCCGGTTCCCACCACGTCAATCCCTTTCTTCCGCGCCCATAAGTGATGGTGCGGCAAATCGCTCTCCTTCGAACACGCCCGCGCGTATTTTGTATGAATTTCCAAATCGCAAATAAGCTGCATAATTCATTTTGTCATACTGAGTTTGTCGAAGTATCTCCTGCGTATGCAGGGTTCTTTAACTTCCTCTCCACCTCCCTATCATACTCTTTCGCGGCCTGCCACGCGAGTTCATAAAGGTATTTTTCTGACTGTGCAATGTCTTTACTCTCAATAATCACCCCAAACCGATCGCGGAATGAGATAAAAGCAACTTTATCATTGTAGACATACTTCTCAAGGGTGAAATCAAACTTATCTGCGGGCACAAGATACCCTTCCCGTAAAAACTGAGAGCCAACTCGCTTTAAATGTATTGCATAATCACTCAACTTCATAATCGTGCGGATATAAATCCGTTTTTTTGTCCTCCTCTTAAAGTAACGTTCCGCATAATCTTGCATTAAATCCTTCAACTCACTCACGTCTGAATAAGATCGAATCATGTCTTTAGCCATAAGGCTGTCTTCATACACCGCTTTAATGCCCTCGACTCCTTCATAGTACTTCACTACTGGTCGGCTACCACTGCCTTTATATCGCTTGCTTAACTCTACGACGATATGACGTGCGGACTCGGCGCGCTCCCGCCACTTTTTGCTCTGCGCCTCCGCATACTGCGCAAGGTAGTCCGGCGGGGCTGCGACAAAATATTTCCTGCCGCGTTTTGCAGCCTCTGTGGCAAACCCTTTCCGCAAAAGACTATTCAATATCACATAGCAAGTCGCGCGGTTGACCCCCGCCCGCTGCGCAATCTCTGACACCGCCGCCTGCCCAAGCTCAAGCAGTGCTAAATAGAGCGCTTCTTCTTTTTTATTAAATCCCAATTCCTGTAAATTCGAATCCATAAATAACTCCTTCTTTGTCATGCTGCACTTGTCGAAGTATCTTAACTTAAAATCATTATAACTAAAAAGATAAATTGTGTCAATTATCTTCAACAATTATATTATATTTTATATTTTTCTCAATATTTTAGAGAAAATTGTCATTAATCTGTTTATATTTACTAACAATTATGTCATTCTATTATGTTTAAATCCAAAAAAACAAATTAAAATTAGAAAGAGGTGATAAAATCATGAAAATAGTTCTTGTTGGAGTCCCGCTAAAACATCGCTCCTTCAATGGAGCGAATAAAGCACTGCCAGTTCTTGCACATGCGCTTTATATGGGGGGATTTGAGAACGCAATCCAGCTCGACCTCGAACGCCCCGATCTTACAATCTGGGAAGTTCTCCGTGAAGTCGCGGACACCAATCTCGTCGCTTTCTGTGGCTGCTTGAGCCCGCAGTGGCCGGAAATCGACGCGATTGGCCAGATGGTTTATTACTATTTGGTCAAATTGGGACGTGCTCATGTCCCAATAATCGTCGGCGGCTATGCCGCCAAGAGCGCACAGGATATCCTGGAGGAAACTCCATGGATCACTGCGCTCTTCGATGGCGAGGGAGAGGAGGGGATCGTTGAGATCACTCGCGCTGTTGAGCGCGGTACGTTCCACGAGGCTAAAAGGAACATCCATGGTCTTTGTTTCATTGATGAGACCGGAAAGTATCGTCGCTCGATCGCTCCTCGCGTCCGAAATCTGAATCCGTATAACCAGAATTTTGGACTTGTCTATGTCCCTTCTGTACATGACATGGACATCTTCCTCACGCCGGATGGTCGTCAACTCCGCACAGGTCAGGTGTTCGACCAGAGGGGATGCCCGTGGGCCTGCGGCTTCTGTAACAAATCGCAGGAGAGCCCAAACGTTGTATGGCTCTCCGACGAGGCATTCCGACAGCAACTTCGCTGGCTCAAGGAGCGGGTTGGCGCGGAGGCGGTGTACCTGGATGTGGATACTGCCACGGTAAATCGTGAGAAGTTCCTTCGGCATGCTCAAGTTATACATGAGGAAAGATTGGTATGGGGAACCAACACGAGGATAGATGCAATCGATCTGGAATTAATGCAATTTGCTGCCAAATCCGGTTGTGTCTATATATTCTTCGGGGTTGAGCATCTTAATCCTGGAGTCCTCGTTGCGATTAACAAGTTCAATGGTTCCCTCCCTGTCCAACTCCAACGCGCCACCGAGTACCCCAACTTGGCTAAACGCGTTTTCCAAGGCATGAAACGAGCTGGGCTTCCTTCCAGCTACTTCATGCTTTTAGGATTGCCGAAGGTTATCCTCAATGAGAGCTGCTCAATCGTAAAGTACGAGCCTGCCTCATTCGAAGACGATATCGCCACTGCGTTTTTCGGGCTAGACGAATGTGAAACGGATTTTTTCAACTTCAATATCCTTCGCTTCATGCCCGGAAGTACGGCCGGTGACGTACTCAACCACCCTGCTTTTTCTGTTGTCCGTCCCTCGGGCAACAACCCGATCACTGGCGGTTGGTTTCTCCCGCGCGTAGCCCGAAAGCGTGGATATAACGTTCCGAAAAATCACGGCGTGTATCGACTCTGTGAATCGGTCGGGCACAATCAGCCAGCTTCGATTGGCCTTGATGCGCAACAGATCTACGACACCGTGCTCCGCACGGTGGATCACATCAATGCCAGAATAGACCGTGGGATGAAGCCAACCAAGCTTTTCATTGACCGTGAACTTTTGAGGCTTGGATTGGTGAAACACCTTGAGAATGGCGGGTACTGGCTCGCCCCTTTCAAAGAATTTGAGGCACTCTAAAACCGCTTCTGATCTTTAAGGATTAGAGGCGGTTGATTTTTTTTTAACATTGACTTCTTAAACAAAAGATGATACTATGTTCATAGTAAGTTAACATTATTGTTAACCTTCCATGAAGTATGATTGATACCAATTTACTCGCATCCGAATCAAAGCGCATCGACATCAGCCCCGATCGGTTAGTGCGCGAAGCGTGGGAAATCCTCATCCTTGACCAACTCTCGCAAACGCCATGGAGCAAACACCTCATCTTCAAAGGCGGCACAGCCCTGCGCCTTGCCTGGGGTTCGCCTCGTTTTTCGGAAGACTTGGATTTTTCCCTCGCTGCGACAATTAGCTTTACAGATTTCCGTACCTTCTGCAACGATCTGCCGAAAAAATTAGGAAACTCCTTAACCACGCAAGATGTGACCAAAAAACGCTTCACGTTCTTCGCCTTATTCCGTATCAACGATCCGTCTTTGTTCAAGGCCTTTTCCGTAAAACTTGAAATTTCCACAAGGCTGCCTTACTTAAAAAAAGAAGGCTACGCATTGAAAATTTTGAATACCAATTTGCTCCCTCAGCAAGTGCTCTTGCCAGTCGAAACGCTTGCAGCGCTTTGGGATGATAAGCTAGCGACCCTGCGCGACCGCAAGGAACCGCGAGACCTTTTTGATCTCTGGTATCTGTCCCAAATATTGCAGCGACCTCTACCGGCGATCATGATTAACCGAGCTCCCCAAGACGTGAAGCAGGAACTCAATAAGCTCGTTCCCTTACGCTATCGAACTGTCGTCACCGAGCTTCTTTCCTTATGCAAACCTTCATCTCACAATTAAAACAGCTTAATAAGCCTTTCTATACTTTCGCAGACATCGCCAAAGTTACTAATAATCTTCCTCTGCCTTCGCTTAAGGTTGCCTTAACGCGCGCGGTCAAGTCAGGTACGCTCCAGCGACTCCGGCGAGGGCTATATATCATCTCTAGCCGCACTATCAACCCAAAAGGGCTTACAGCCTACCTGTATCTCCCGGCATACGTCTCATTTGAAACTGCGTTAGCCGAATACGGAATCATGAGCCAGATTCCCTATACCATAACCTGCGCTACGACCAAACGGAGCAAACGACTGACTATTGCGGATACAGAGATCGAATACCGACAACTTAAGCCTGATCTCTTTTTCGGATATGAGAAGAGTGGAGATTATTTCATGGCATCACCGGAGAAAGCGCTGCTTGATTCCATTTATCTTGTGAGTATGGGCAAATTATCACTAAATCTCGAGGGTCTGGATCTCACGGGGATAAAAAGACAGAGACTTTCTAGCATGGTAAAGTCATTCTCCCCGCGCGTTAAAAAATTAGTCATGAAGATACTCCCCGCCGCTCCATAAACTAGTACCGTAACAATTTAATTATGCCATATCACTGGCGCGTTTTGAGCAGTATTTACAGGGAGATTTGGCACTATGCATGTTGCGAAACTTAATTGTTACGGTACTAGCGGGTTCAATCCTTCGAATTGAAATTTTTCGAAATTTTCTTTACCATAATCTCATGACTACACAACACTCGATCGGCATCATTGGCGCGGGAACGGTGGCGAAAGCCATGACGGCGGTGTTTCCCGACGCCGTGCTCTGGAGCCCGCATATGTATGCGGAGAATCGCGAGAAAATCGCGGAATGCGACCTGGTCTTCCTCTGCCCGCCCACGCCGCATGTGCCGGGCAAAGGATGCGATACTTCAGCGGTTGAAGAGGCGTTTGCCCTGCTCACAAAACCGACTATCGTTATTATCCGCTCGACGGTTCCTCCGGGTACGACGGAAAAATTACAGAAAAAACATCCCGCACACAAGCTCCTTTTCAACCCGGAATTTCTTTCAGAAGCGACCGCCATTGCCGACACAATAGCTCCTTTTCGCCAAATTATCGGGTACACCAAGGAGAGCTTCCCTATCGCCGGAGAAATCCGCGACCTACTCCCGCTTGCCGCCTTCACGCGCCTTATGCCCGCGACTGAAGCTGAATTGGTAAAATATTGGTCCAATACGTTTTACGCCGCCAAGGTAGTATTCGCGAATCAAATGTATGACCTCTGCCAGAAGCTGAACATTGATTATGAAACGGTCAAAGAATGCGTCAGGGCGGATGCGCGTATCGGCCGTTGGCACCTGGAAATTTTTAATAACCTTTTCTCCGCCGCCCGCAAAGATCACCGAGGTTACGGCGGCAAGTGTCTGCCAAAGGATATAAAAAATCTCATTCACTTTGCGAATAAGAAAGGCGTCCCCCTCAAACTCTTCCAAAAAGTGGATGCGCTCAACGAAAAACTTAAGAACGAAACGCCTCGGTCTTCGCTCCCGCGTCCCGAGAGGCTATAATCTGCGCCGCGAGCGCAAGCGCTTCCTGGGTATTGACCCCTAACCCCTCCCACGGATCATCAATAGGCACGACCGCTACCGCTTCTCCCGCGCGGCGCGCTATCCCCACAAGATCAGTGAGATAAAATTCCTTTTGCGCATTTTCCGCCCTGACCTGCGGGAGATGCGCTTGAAGCCACGACAGCGAGAAACAGTAATATCCGGGATTCACTTCCTTGATTTTTTTTATCGCTTCATCTGCATCCCTATATTCCACAATACGGTCAAGCGTACCGTCCGATTGGCGGATGATGCGGCCGAAGGCCTCAAATGCTTCATACGCCTCCTCAAAGTGGGGAACCATGACAGTCATCATTGTAAGGGGCGCGTGCGCAGCTGCATGGGCTTGTATTAAACGTCTGATAGTAGGAGTAGAAATGAGCGGATGGTCGCCATAAAGCACCACGAGGTGAGATGACCCTTCAACAAGCGCCGGAGGAATTGCGCGAACCGCGTCTGCGGTGCCTTGAGGTTCCAATTGCACGGCATACTCCACTTCATCATGCAGTACGTGCGCAATCGCATCACGGTGCGCCGCGTTCACGACGAGAATAGGCTTGGTACCATTCGCCTCTCGCGCCGATTGCACTACATACCACAGCATGGGCTTGCCATACAGTTGATGGAGGACCTTAGGAATTCCTGAATTCATCCGCTCGCCCTTCCCTGCGGCAAGAATGGCAATACGATCTGAAGGAATCATAAAAATTTGGGTATTAAATGATATTACAGCGTCAAGGGGGCACCACGCAGGACTCCATACGCACCCCTTAGGGGCGCCGTGCGTTCAAATGCGGCGGTATAGGAATCTCGTATATGCGGGGTGAAGGCGACACCGCGCCGTGCCATGGCGCGCTCCCATGCGCGCAGCGCAACCTCTAATGGCACCTCAATAAGACCTTGAGCGGTCGCCGAAGTAAACGAGGGGACAAGCCCGCGCGCTGTCCCGAATACAAACGCACTAACCCCCAACACCGTACCTGTCATGAGCGTCGTATTCACTGACGTTCGAGCGCCCTCACCGATAAAACTGCCGCAAAACTGCATTCCCGTTTCCTCTTTGCCTGCGCCGCGGTCAACCCGCACGCTCCCGTAGGTATGTTTAAGGTCAGACGTCGTGGTTCCCGCTCCCAAATTCACCCAAGGAGCGACCACACTATGCCCTACATAGCCATAATGCTGTTTATTCGTATAGTCACCCATCACTGACCATTCAACCTCGCCGCCAATCCGACAGACATTGCCTATTGCTGACTTTTTAATGCACGCGTGATCGCGGATGATGCAATGTTCACCGATAACCGCCGGCCCTTCGAGGACAATGAAAGATTCAAAGGTCGTGCCTGAGCCGATGACGATCGGGCCGTCATCCGTTCTCGTTACCACGGTGGGCGGCAATTCCACATCCTTGCCGGCAAAGACATGGGGTCTGACCTCTGCCAGATATTGGGCATGATGGGGTGCTGCCAGTAAAAGCGTCTGCGGAAGATATTTAATAATTTCCCACGGCCCGTGCAACAATGTGACCTCAGCCGGCATCGCCATTTTCTCTGATGCGCGAGCCTCAGTAACATAGCCATACGCAAGCTCTTCTCCCGCCATAGAGAGCCGCGCGTCGTCCGCCTGTATGATGCTCCGCAATTCTTCCTCTAATTTCTCCGACGGCAACAGCCGGCCATTCAAAACCAAATAAGGTAATGTGCCCGCACTTTCCTGCCACTGCCCCGATTGCTCTATAAACTCAACATCTGGTAATATTGCCTGCACCCACTTCCTCAAAGTCAATCCACCCATATCGATCTCCCACGGAGATTTGAGGTGGGTAAAAGGAAATAGCGCCGCCGGATTATCATTAAATAACACAATGCGCATATTTTACTCAACAGTTACACTTTTGGCCAAATTGCGCGGCTTATCGACGTCCAAACCCCGTGCCACCGCGAACCCATACGCGAACAGCTGCAGCGGCACTACCGTGAGCAAGGGTGCAAGCGCTTCCAAGGTGCGAGGAACTATTATTGCGTGGTCCACTAACGAGCGGCGCACCGTTTCATCATCGTTGGCGATGGCAATAATTGCGCCGCCGCGTGCGCGCACTTCCTCAATATTTGATATTGTCTTTTCATACACGCTGTCTCTCGGCGCAAGTACGACCGTGGGCGTTGCCGCATCTACCAACGCAATGGGGCCATGCTTCATTTCACCCGCGGCAAACCCTTCCGCATGACAATAGGAAATTTCTTTCAATTTCAGCGCGCCTTCCAAAGCGACGGGATATTGGTACTTGCGCCCCAAATACAGCCAGCGTTCCGCATGCCGGTATTTTTGCGCAAGCGCAATTATTCCTTCTGCCTGCTGCATCACCTTTCCCATCTGTGCAGGCAGCTGCGACAACCCATGCAATAATTCTTCGCTCAAGGCGTGCGAGAGGCGCCGCTGGCGCCCCAGATATACCGCAAGCAGCACCAGTAGCGCAAGCTGTGAAGTAAATGCTTTGGTGGAGGCAACGGCTATCTCCGGTCCCACGTGATTGTACATTCCCGCGTCAGTCTCGCGCGCTATAGAACTGCCTGCCACATTCACCAAACCAAGCGTAAGAAGCCCTCTACGCTTCGCCTCATGGAGCGCCGCGAGCGTATCTGCGGTTTCTCCTGATTGGCTGATGGCAAGCACCGCAGTCTTCCCGCCTGCCGGGAAACGACGATAACGGAATTCCGAAGCAAGCTCCACCTCAACTGGAATGTCGGCATATTCTTCAATAAGATACTCACCCACCATTCCCGCATGCCGCGCTGAACCGCACGCGACTATAATAAGGCGGTCGATATTCCTCACACGGTCTGCAATGGTCTCCAAACCTCCCATCTTCACCAATCCTTCACCGGAAATAATGCGCCCCAACAGCGTGGCATTGAGGGTATCCGGCTGCTCAAGAATCTCTTTGAGCATGAAGTGCGCATGTCCGCCTTTTTCCGCCGAGCCTATATCCCACTCCACCCGCTCCAAGGGGCGCGACACTTCTTGCGCATCAAGCGTCCTGATCGCATATCCTTTGGGGGTAAGTACCACCATCTCGCGGTCTTGGAGATACACCACGTCCCGCGTATGCGCAATGATTGCTGCCACATCCGACGCGACAATCAAAGACCCGTCAGGCACGACCCCGAGCACTAAGGGGCTTCCCAGCCGCGCGGCAATAATTTTTCCCGGTTCCCGAGCGCTTATCAGGGCAAGCCCGTATGCCCCGACCACTTTTTTCAAACCCCGCTCGGTGGCGGTTTCCAAAGGGACACCGGGCTGCAGTTCCTGTTCAATGAGGTGCGCCAGCACTTCCGTGTCAGTATCGGATACGAACGTATGGTCAAGCGCGGTGAGCTCGTCGCGCAGTTCCCTGTAATTCTCGATAATCCCGTTATGCACCAGGTGAAGATCTCCCTGACAGCTATAGTGGGGATGGGCATTGATATCTGTGGGCGCGCCATGAGTCGCCCAACGGATATGCCCTATGCCTATCGTGCCTGCGTGGCTATGGCCCTCCAATGCTCCCTCAAGTGCCGTTAATTTACCCGCGCGTTTTAAGGCAAATATGCCGTCAGGGTCCATGACAGACACACCCGCGGAATCATATCCGCGGTACTCCATGCGCTTTAAGCCTTCCATGATCACGGGAAGCGCGTGCTGTGTGCCGACATAACCGATGATACCGCACATACCTTATGTCGAAAATGTAAAATTTAAAACTCAAAATGCAAAATAATAGTATTACGTCCCGCTTTGCGGGACTCCATAATTTTGACTTTTGACTTTTGGTTTTTGCATTCCCAAATTCTCCCATATCCACTCAAACATAAATCTTTGCGTGGCCGCAATGCTCTCGTTCTCTATAATGACGCCAAAGGGCTCCTGCGCATCGCTCACGGAAATGAGCGCAACTTTTGTGCCGTAGATAATGGTATACGTGGGCGCGCCCGTCGCGTGCGATGACAGCCAACGCCGCTCATCCAAACCTTTCAGCTGCCCGCCCTCGCCGATCGCAATGACGCGGACGCCGATGCCGCGTCGCACCCGCTCTTGAGTAAAGGTAGGGTAGGCGGCATGCAGATAAGGCCGTACCTCCACCGTGGAATAAATAAGGTACTCTTTCTTTTCATACACCGACTCAAGCACATCGGTGAGGATCGTCCTTAAACCCCTGGTTCCTTCGTAATAGCGCACCGTCGGCTTCCCCCCCGCGCGATGATAGAGCGATTTTAATTCAGGCACAATATGGTTCAGCTTTTCCCGCAATGAAGAAATCTCCCGTTCTTTTTCCGCGACCACCTGAGCGAACTTCTCCGGGTCTTCTGCAATAAAATACTGATGTTTTTCACGGTGCTGGTAAGAGACGAGCCCTTGAGCAATAAGGCCCTTGAGGATGTCGTAGGTAGTACCCCTGTTTATTTTGGTCGCAGCGGCAAGGCGCCTGACTGACTGCACTCCGCCCTTGAGCAAGGTAAGATATATTTCAATCTCTTTTTCCGAAAGCCCAAACTCTTTCAAATATACCCTTATATCCATATAAAACACTATATTACAATTGAATAATAAATGTCAAATCTTTTTCTACGTAAAATTACTATATAAACAAAAAAATGGCTAATGAGAGCCATTTTCTTAAATTATATTTGTCAATAATCCTCCAACACTATTTACCCCGTTAGAAAATTCCATCGTGCATAACAAAAATAGTTAAAAAATACTATCCTACAGAAAAATGGGACGGAAACCCTATTTTTTCTAACGGGGTTTACTCATCAAACAGATATATACCTTCGGGATAAAAACGCACTTTCCCCTGCTCATAAAGGTCCTGGATGAGCCGATCTGCTCTTGCCTGTTTCTGCCGGATCGTCATGCGGCGTGATTTGAGCACAGAGAGGGGAAGGTATATACGCAGCGCGCGCTTCAAGATAAGATGCCGGCTGATGCCGCTTGGGAGAAATTGTCCGCGCGCAATCGCATTGAGCACTCCCAGCTTTGTCAGAGAGGGAAACACGATAAGCGTGCGCATATGCCTGTCCAATCCATGAAACGCTTTATGCGTCGCTTCTTCTGTGCGATGAATCATCGATTTGCCTTCATAACAGTGCACGAGGATATTCAGCATTTCGAGCGCCGCCTTCGACGATTTTTGCAGCGGCAAGGCGAATGTCTTTCCCTTCCGATCGCAAAAATACGCTAATATTTTCCGCTGCTTGAGCATGCGTCTTGCTTTTTTGTCACTCATGGGGTCTAAAGAGACCGCACTTCCATTACGCAAAGACTGCAGGAGACGCTCGACGGGAAGACGCACCACATGATTCCATGATTTGAGTTGTATCGAGGGATCAAAATAATCAACAACCTGCACCAGCATATGAGGGATCCCCAGCGCTTTCATGGATGTGGTGCGGTTGGCGCCGTCAAGCACCATGAATCGCCCGTCAATCAGCTGCGTGACGATGGGAGGGTCTTTCCATTTTCCCGAGGTGATAATTTTTTTCTTTAATGCGGTCGTGCGATTCGTATCAAAATATTCATGAAGGATGACTTGTTTCGTCGGCACCACTTTCAAGTGCGGCATTTGGATGATACGGAATTTTTGTAATCTGGTCATAGTAAAATCACTATATCGTTTACGTTTTTCAAATCACGAAATTTCGAAAGGTAATTTTATTTCGTGTTATTATTTTGCTGACGACCATTCTATAAGCTGCTCGGCAATCATGATCCCCGCCCTCTCCTGCGCTTCGTGCGTCAGCGCCGCGATATGCGGCGTCGCCACGACTCGAGAGTGCGCGATAAGCGCTTGGCTCGGCGCCGGTTCATTCTCAAACACGTCCAATCCTGCGCCTCTGACCTTACCCGATTGAAGCGCATGGAGCAATGCTTCCTCGTCCACGATGCCACCGCGCGCAGTATTGATGATGAATACTCCTTCCTTCATGTGTTCAAGCTCCCTTGTGCTTATCAGATGCGCGGTTTCTTCGCTCTTCGGCAAATGGATCGTGATAATATCCGCGCGCCGTAATACCTCTTCAAGAGCCACGGTAAACTGAATCTGCGGATCCGTGCGTGACGTGCGCGTCCACGCCAACACTTCCATCCCCAATGCGTGCGCGATTTGAGCCACGCTTTTCCCCACACGGCCATATCCCAATACCCCCAACGTTTTCCCTTCCAATTCAGTGCCTTTGAATAATTTCTTCTCCCATTTGCCCGCCTTCATGCTACTATCCGCCTGCGGGATCGTGCGCGCCACGGCAAACATGAGGCCAATGGCGTGCTCTGCCACTGAACGGCTATTGGAACCAGGCGCATTGATGACCTTTATCCCTCTCTGTTCAGCCGCTACGGTGTCAATCGTATCTACCCCCACGCCTGCGCGCGCGATAACCTTTAACTTTTTACCCGCGTCTATCATTTCCTTCGTCACCTTCGTCCTGCTCCGCACTACTAATACTTCCACATCGGGAATCAACTTCACAATCTCCTCCGGTGTCGGCTCCCCCGGCGCAGACACTTCAAATCCGGCAGCCTCAAGCATCTGCTGAGCCTCTTTATCAATCGGGTCGGCGATCAGGATAGAATGATGCATAATTTTCAATTCTCAATTTTGCAATTTTCAATCAATGCTGCAATACATCAATTTTCAAACACTGAGAAATTGGGAATTATTTGAAAATTGAACATTGGAAATTGAAAATTCGTTACTATTATTTCTTTGAGCTCGAATTTATTACTTTATCCATAACCCGCAATAACTCCCCTACATCTTCCACCTTCCAATCTCCCATATGTCCAATTCTGAATCCTTTTCCTTTGAGTTTTCCGTAACCGTCAGCAAGGGCGTAGCCTTTTTCTTTTACCTTTTTCCTGAATTCGTCGCTGTTGAACCCTTCCGGCACGGAAATGGAAGTCACGGTGGGGCTGCGAAAACCCTCTTCTGCGGTAAAAGGCAAATGATGGCGCGCCACCCACTCCTGTGCCAGCATCGCCATGTCCTGATGCCGTACCGCCCGCCCTTCCATCCCTTCCGCAAGCATCCTGTCTAACTGCGCATCAACGCCGAAGAGTAAAGAAATAGCGGGCGTCGCGGGGGTCATATTTTTATCCGCGTACTTTTTCATTTCTATAAAATCAAAATAATATCCCTTATCCGTCATTTCTTGAGAACGTACCATAGCACGCGGACTTACTACCGCAAAGGCGAGGCCGGGGGGCAGGGCAAGACACTTCTGCGTACCAAATATAAGCACATCAATACCCCACTCATCAGGTTTAATTATGGAGCCGCCAAATGAGCTCACTGCATCCACAAAAATTAATGCATCAGGCTGGACGCGTCTCACCGTCTCACACAAATCATTGAGCGGATTCATCACGCCGGATGAGGTCTCATTATGGGTAATCGCTACCGCATCAAACCTATAACCATCATCCCGCGGCAATTGTAGCGTGGCAGCTTGTCTGCCACCTATCGAGTCGGAGGCAAGCTCCGACGCTACCAACTCTGGCCGTACCGCCTTCCCGAAAGGCACATCAACCGTCTCCACTACCTTGCCGCACGCGCGGCTGATATCCACCCAGCGTTCAGAAAACGCGCCGCATACCGTGTGCAGGATTTTCCCCCTCACACAATTCCTCACTGCCGCCTCCATGACGCCAGTCGCAGAAGAGGTGAATATGAAAATCTCATGCGTCGTCCCGATGAACCGGCGCAATTTTTTTACCACGGATTCATGGAGCGCCTGGTAATCTTTGCTCCGGTGCCCGATCATTGGATGGCTCATTGCCTGAAACATCTCATCACTCACTTCCGTGGGGCCGGCTAAGAATAGCTTGGTGTGTATCATATAAGCGAACCAACACGAATTTTTAGGAAAACCTACACGATATCGTCTCTCTCTCTTAGTGAGGGTTGATCGTTTAAGAAAACCCTCCGCAGCTCGCTCGAGCATGGTCCCCGCGAAGCGGGGTTGAGCGAGCGAGGCGGAGCGCGTCCCGCCGCTGGGCGGGACGACGCGTGTTTTCGTAATGAGCAACCCAAATAACTACTCTTCCATCTCCTTAAAATACTTCCCCAATGTCGCCAAACTGTTCATTCGCGCGCGATGCAGGAATTTTTGCTGTGCCGCGGCGACGTTTTCTTCCTTGCCGCCCCAGCATTTAAGCACGCTGTCCTGGAGCGCGCGGCCATAGGAGAACGAAAGCTTCCATAGGAACGGCCCCATTTTGTTAATTGCATTCAGGTTTTCCGTCGCTTCCACTTCGCTCTGGCCGCCGGAAAGAAACGCCTGTCCCGGAAGATCATCAGGTAAAGTTTGTTTAAACAAACGAACGGTCGCGGTGGCAACTTCATCAAATGACGCTTTCTGCCCTGACGCTTTGCCGGGAACGATCATATTGGTCTTGAGAATCATGCCTGATATAGCAACTCCTGCGGTATTCAATTCTTCAAATACTGCTCTCAACGCCTTTTCTGACACTTCCTCGCAACGCTCCTGTGAATGTGCGCCATCCATGAGCACCTCTGGCTCAACCATCGGCACGAGCCCTGCGCGCTGACACTCAATCGCATAAGCGGCCAAATCTTTTGCGTTCTGCCTTATATTGGCATCAGTGGGCAACTCATCACCAATGGTAATCACCGCGCGCCATTTCGCAAACTTTGCCCCCAGACGCACATACTCTTGCAGACGGTCAGCAAGACCCTCAAGACCCGCGGTAGTAACTTTTTCATTCGGTGACCCTTCCATTTCTTTAGTTCCCATATCAACTTTAATGCCAGGAATCACGCCTGCCTGCTGCAAAACTTTCACAAACGGCACGCCGCCGCGAGTTTTTTGCCTGATCGTTTCGTCAAATAAAATCACGCCAGAAATGTACTCTCCAATTCCCGGGGAGGTAAACAGCATTTCACGGTACGCGCGGCGGTTCTCTTCGGTCGACGGCACATTAATTTTTATTAACCTTTTCTCAATAGTGCCAAGGCTCTCGTCGGCTGCCAAAATTCCTTTCCCCGGCGCGACCATTGCTTTCGCTACTATATTGAATTCTTGATCCATAAAATATTATCTAAACCTGATAACATTAAGCGCCTAGACTAAACAATTATTGTTTATTGTTCTCTAGTGCCGTAACAATTTAATTATGCCATATCACTGGCGCGTTTTGAGCAATATTTACTTGGAGATTTCGCACTATGCATGTTGCGAAACTTAATTGTTACGGTACTAGTCTTTGTTGCAGTGCATTAATCAATCCGATGATGGGTCTCCAGATATCTTATGGTGCGCGACATGACCCGCATAACCACTGAATGAGTAGTGATATATTCGCTCCCAAACCGCACGCCTTTGAGAAGCGGCCCATCAATGACGCCGGTCGCGGTAAAAGTGAGGTCTTCACCCTTTGCCATATCTTCGATGCCAAGAACCTTTGTATGATCGGTAATGCCGCACGAACGTATAAGCGCAATATCACGCTCGCTCTTCAGCACAAATTGGCAGAGTATGTCGCCGCCCAGGCACTTCAGCGCCACCGCCGCGAGCACGCTCTCCGCGCTCCCCCCAATGCCCATCAGCATATCAATCGGCGAATCAGGTAAACAGGTGGCAATCGCGCCAGCCACATCCCCGTCCGTAATGAGCGTCACGCGCGCACCAGTATTTCTAATCTCTTTGATCATTTCAATATGCCGCGGCCGATCAAGGATTACCACTGTCACTTCTTCTACTGTTTTGTGGAGACACTCGGCAACCGCGCGTATATTCTCACTGATCGGCACATTGAGTTTTACCGCGCCCTTTGCCTGCGGCCCTACCGCAATTTTCTCCATATACACATCCGGCGCCTTAAGGAGCGATCCCTTAGGGCCGGTGGCTATCACCGAAATCGCATTCGTGCGGCCATGTGCCACGCTGTCGGTTGCTTCCAAGGGATCAACTGCCAAGTCCATTGCCGGCCCGGTGCCGTTTCCCAAACGTTCGCCCACATAGAGCTCGGGCGCTTCGTCCTTGGCCCCCTCGCCGATCACCACTTCGGCGTTAAACTCAATCGAACGGAAACGCTCGCGCATTGCGTCAACCGCCGCCTTATCGGCAGCCTTTGGGTCGCCTTTCCCCACCCAATGCGCTGCCTCAATGGCTGCCGCTTCGGTGACACGCACGAATTCTAACGCTAAATTTCTATCCATAGGCATAAAATATCACTATTTAAAATAATTATTTACAATTAAATCTCCATGCGAGGGAATGGCTGCAATAAAAGTGTCTCGGAGACTGCACGGGCACGGTTCCCGCGAAGCGGGAGAGCAAAGCCGAGAAACGAGCGGTCATCCCGCCGCTGGGCGGGATGAACCGCGCCTTTTTCTCCGGCTATTCCGAACACCCAACATCCCTCCACTCACCCTCAAACGGATATCCATAAAGACGGCCTTCCTGTGCCAGACGCGGGAACAGCGCATACTCCAACTGTCCTGACCCTGAAGGAATCAATTGTGCGGCCTCCGGCTCCAATACGTAAATTCCCGCGTTCACCAAGTGTGAGAGGCTCCCGTGGTGCGGTTTAGGCTTCTCGGTAAAATCAATGATGCGCGAGCCCTGCATGGTCGCGACGCCCCACATCGCAGGCTGTTCCACGCTGGTTAAGGCAACCGTTGCCCATGCACGATGCGCGCGGTGGAATGACAGAAGCTCATTGTAATCAATCTCCGCAAATACGTCACCATATTGCACGATGCAGGTTTGCGTACCCACGACGGCGGCTGCGGCGCGTACCGCTGGCGCGGTGCCCGCAGAGGAAGGAGGCTGATCAATATAGCGCAGGCTTACTGCAAACTGCGCACCGTCGCCAAATTGTTTTTTTATAATCCCGCCGCCTTTGCTTGTCACGATAATCACTTCATTCAAGCCCTGACGCTGCAGCTGCCGCAAGGTATGGATAAACACCGATTCTCCTCTCACTTCAAGGAGCGCCTTCGGCATGCCTCCGTTGCCATTCTGCACACCTTTACCCCCCGCAAGAATAACAAAAGGCACGTGTAACGCGCCTAAAGCTTTCTCCAGAAGCAGTTCAATGGCGTGCGAACGATTCCTTACCCGCGCGCCATCAATCGTACGGTCTATTTGCTGCTGTAAATGAGGTTTCAGCGTGATCGTGAGTCGTGTTCTGTCCATGGTATATAAAAGCGTAGTAACTGCGTCTGAATGCGATAAAAGTATACACTTTCATACAATTTCATACAATATCATACCCGCCTAAGTTTTGCAGAGACCAACTATATACAGGGAATCACTACAAAAAGGTGGTTTTTTGAGTGATGAGAACGGAATGTGCAAAATTTAGGCGGGCATACTTATCCACATAATCATTCCCTTCACATTCATAAAGGAAACCGCCCCCATCCCCTCCTTACGAAGGAGGGGACGTGAGGGGAGGTCTCGTATGGATATAAAGATACGTAATTTTTTAGCCATGGCTAAAATTTAAGTATGCATTATTTATTTAATGAACCTTCCTTCGCTCCTTTCACTAATTCTCTCGCTCCTATCCATGATAAATGATACGCTTGGCGCATACAATCAGCAATTGCCTTGCTCTCAATGATTACTGATAGGTGATCAGTATAGGATAGGAATGCAACTTTATTCTTATAAATATTTACTTCTACTCCCGGCCAAAATACGTCACGAGGCACAATCAAAGTTTCCGACAATTCTGACTGGTCATAATTTTTATGTTTGATGTCCCACCGCGAACCGCTTCCCGCGATGCGTTTCGCTTTGATATTCAACTTCATTCGTTTCGCAATATAGGTAGGATCCACATTCTTTGCATCAAAATATGCATCGGTATTCCATTCTAATATCTCCTCAGGTTTTTCACGAAGCGTATCGTCATATACGTTCTGTATTGCCTGCTTGCCTTCATAAAATGTGATTTTCGGTTTCACTTCACTCGCATTGAACGTAGCTTCCAGTTCGGGAAGCCTTTTTTGTATCTCCCCCCGCAACTCTTCCACCATGCCAAGAAGCTTCTGTGGTGGCTCTGCCTTTATGCGCGTTTTCTTGCCAACTTTCACTTTCCCGACCACGCCTTGATCGACTAAAGACTTCAACACTGAATACGTGGTAGTCCGCTGCAACCCTGCCTTCATAGCAATACCCTGCGGCGCTGCCACGCCCATTTCCAATGCAGCTAAATACACTTTCGCCTCGTTTTGAGAGAAACCTACTTTTTGGAGCAATTGTTCATGAGTCATACTACACAAATGTCATTCTGACGAAAGTCAGAATCCAGAAAAATCTAAGGATAAATCTCTCCAACTAGGATTGTCTTTCTCAATAAGTGCCAATTTCCAACTCCTTTTCCAATTCTTCAATTGCTTCTCACGAGCAATGGCGCTTGTTGGATCGGGAAATTCCTCAAAATATACCAACGCATGTACCTTATACTTTTTTGTAAAACCATCGATGAGACCTAACTTATGTTCATCAATCCTTCTCACAAGGTCATTGGTGACACCGATATAGAGCGTACCGTTTTTACTGCTCGCGAGTAGGTAAACATAAGAACACATATCAGGCCCTATCCGTCATCCTGAACTAGATTCAGGATCCAGAATACAACGATTTATCAATTTTTCTGGATTCCGTGTCAAGCACGGAATGACTTTAAACTCTCACGAAACGGTCATTCTGACAAAAGTCAGAATCCAGAAATCCAATAATGACGAAAGCTCTTTAGTCATTTTAGCATACTTTCTTGGCTTATTCAAGAATAAAATCATATATATTATCAACATCTTCGTCAAAATGACGAATTTCTTATACATTTTACTACTTTCATGGCATACTTCCCTGTTCTAAAAAACCGTTCGTTGAAAAATTAAAGGAAGGAGCTAACAATGAAGATACAAACAATCCGGGAAGGCGTAGTGTTCCAAAACGACAAAAAAAGGATCACGATTCTTCTTCTCGTACCGTTTTATAGTTTTTACCCACGCTATGAGACCCGCAGAGCGGGTTGTCCGATTGGGCTCGAGCTTATAGCAAGCGAGCTCGTTGCTAAAGGCCTCAATGTGATTTTCGTAGACGCATGCATGGCGGCGTACGATCAATACACACCGCAAATCGACGAAACAATCCGCTACGGGTTAACCGACGAGCAGTTAGAAGAAATTCTTGCTCGCTACAACCCAGCGGTTATTGGTATCACCAGCCTTTTCTCTAATCAGGCTCCGAGCGTTGAAGCAGTTGCAAGACTTGTGAGGAGAATCTACCCGAATGCGATCATCGTTGAAGGTGGTTCTCATGCTTCCGGCGATGTCAACGAAGTTTTAAGAAGTTCTGACGTTGATATGGTAGTAAATAAAGAAGGGCTCATCACATTCCCCGAGCTCTGCCAGTCAATCGAAGAAGGCGTTTCTTCACGCCATTCTACTTCCGTCCTTGGAGTGAGCTATAAAAACGAGGCCGATCTAATTATCCATAATCCAGATCGACCATTTATTCCACTCTTTGATGTGTTGGCTCCACGCCGTCTTGAAATTCCACTTCATCCGATGTATGACACGCCCGAGCATACAGGCGGATCTCGTCGCTTGAAGACTGGCCGTCATGCATACATCATCTCAAGCGAAGGATGTTCTCTGAAATGTGAATTCTGCTTCATTTGGAAGCAGGCAGGAACCATTCGCTACTACACTCTCGCTCGATTAGAGCAGGAAGTCGCGCAGTTGAAAGCCGCTGGAGTCAACGAGGTTGTCGTCGAAGACGATATGTTCTTTGCTGATATTCCGCGAGCTATGGCTGTTGGCGACATCCTGAAGAAGTATGACATGGCCTGGTTTGAAGAAGGCGGGCTTTCGATGTTCAAGTTCATGAAACCTGGTCGCAATCTTACGCATGAATAAATGTTGGACAAGCTCGCCGAATCGGGTTGTTACCGTTTTTATCTCGCAATTGAATCCGCAAACCCCACGTCGCTCGTCATGAGTCACAAACCTCACATAAACACAGAAGTGAATTTGGCCGAAGAGATTGTCCGCTATACCGCTCAAAAAAGTATCGAAGGTGTCGGAGGATTTATGCTCGGATTCAAGGGTAACAATGGCGGTCATGAGGAAACCTTTGAAGACATGCGACGAACGGTTGACTATGCAAAGCGGCTGAAGCAAGCCGGATTAGCATACGTCATGATGTTCATCTATACAGCCATTCCCGGTACCAATGCGTATCGGTACCTGAAGTCTGTATTCCCACACCTCGACCTCCGAACGAGCCATGAACGTGCCGCTTTCCCAGTTGGCGGATTGACACCGCAGGAATTAACCGACCTCCGAGTTCAATGGATGGATGAGGTTAACGGCAATGCCAGCATGAAAATTGCCAATAATACGAAAAATTGGGGACTTTGAAAGGGGAAGTGGTGCAAACTACTTCCCCTTGATATTATACTGACAACAAGACTCATAAACTGCCTCTTGTCATTCCCATGAAAATGGGAATCCAGACAGAACAAACATAAAATCGAATTTATTATTTTTTGTCTGGATCCCAGATCTCGGTCTGGGATGACACGAAATACGCAACTTCTGTAACAACATAAATTTTTTTATATGGCTACCGCTACTATTGAAGATTTTCAAAAACTCGATATCCGTGTAGGAAAAATTGTGAAAGCGGAAGATTTTCCGGAAGCGCGAAAGCCGGCGTATAAACTCGCCATCGATTTTGGTCCGGAAATTGGGATCAAAAAATCAAGCGTACAAATAGTCGTGAATTACAAAAAAGAAGAGCTTGTAGGGAAGCTCATCTTAAGCGTCGTAAATTTTCCTCCCCGCCAAATCGGCCCCTTTGTTTCAGAAGTGCTCACCCTCGGCGTGCCTGATACGCGGGGTGAGGTGATTCTCATCGAGCCTGATAATGATGTCCCCTTAGGCGGCAGACTGTACTGATGTAACCTCAACCTTACCAACTCGCGGTTGGATTATTGATATCGAGTATAAAAGTTTTTGTGTCGCCGCCGCAGTGGCGTTGAAGGCAATTCTTTAATTCATCTACGGCTCCTTCAATTTCGCTTCTTAAAACCGGCAGTAACCCTTCAATGGCCAGCACTGCATTTTTAGTTTCTTCGGTAAGTTTAGTGCGGTCGGCCTCGCGCCAGTTAAAACGGCGGCAAATGGCACCCACATCGTCACGATATATAATTTCCCCCTCATGCGGCGCACGCGGCTCATTATCCCCGAGTAATAATACCGGCGGTTCATGCGACTCCGCCCGCGTGAGCCTGATATCGCCCTGTACGGCATCCACATCCTCACCGCCCACGGGGAGCATGTATTTGAGGGATAAATAGTTATAACAATCCACGAGCGTATTGATGTGGCGGAGCTCTTTCCCTGTCAATGCCCGACGATAAAGATTCTCGACAGACGATACATGATCCTTAGGTTTGGCGCCAAATGCGCGGTATGCATTCTGCCATGCCACGATCTTAGGATGTACAGCGAGAGTCGCGAGGCTTATCTGGTGCACTATTCCCTGTTCTGCTTCTTTTATGAGTTGCATCACCTCAACTTTTTCACCAGTATTATCAACACCACATACAATCACCACGCCTATGGCAAGATCAGGGAATAATTCAAAAACCCTTTGATCAATAATAAATTTCATAGTCCATAAAAAACATAAATGTTCTTTTTACTCACGGATTAAGTCTTGCACTTCTTGTTGTAAGCGATCGTCTGCTTCACTAAGTGTATACTCATGCCGTGACATATCCTCTTGCATGCGGCTGGTCTTCTCCCGAATATCACCAATCATCCGCTCCACTTCCTGCGGCGCAGGGCCGCCTTCGCTAACATGATTCGACACAGATGCGCGCGCGGTGGCAACAGCCATAATATCTTCTGTAGTCACTTCAATTGGTTTACCGATGAGTTCTTGCGCGACGATGCGCACCATTGACGGCGTCAATTCATGGAATCCTTCCTTCAGTATGCCTTTCTTAATGATTGCCTTTACCACCTGATACGCCTCGCGAAAGTTTACTCCTCCTTTTATTGCGAGCTGCACTGATAAGTCGGGCGCGGTGGCAAAATTAATATTGGCGACCTCCTCCATTCTCTGCGGGTTATAACGGAGCGTCGCCATAATGCCGCGATATACGGGAAGTGCTTCATCAATCAATCGAAAACCTTCGAAGATCAGCGGTTTTGTCTGCTGGGAATCGCGATTGAATCCGGAAGGAAGCGAATCCATAATGTGGATCAGCGCCTGCTCGAGCGCATACACCCGCGCGCAATTCGCGCGCAATACCTCTGCCGCGTCAGGATTCTTTAAATTCGGCTGTGCGGTGCCGCCGGTGGTATATGCATCGTCAATCGTGAACAGCCCGAACTCGTGGGTGGAAAACAGAATTACTTCAGTCATGCTGCGCCGCATATGCATTGCGAGCTGAGAGAGGCGCGCAAGAGAGCGCGCTTCCAGCTCACCCCTGACGTTCGCGGTATAGAGGCTATGCCCTGTCGTGCCTTCAAATCCAAGCAGCCGCGCGGTAAGGGAGCGGTCAATGGGCAGATGCGTGCCTGCCATTTCAAAAATGCCCAAAGGGCAGCGGTTCACGAACGGATAGAGCGCGCACAGATCATCGGCATCGTCTAATAAATGATACGCTTTTGAGGTGAGCCAGTGCCCTACGGTAATGGGCTGGGAAATCCTCAAATGCGTGTAGCCGGGCATAATGGTGCGACTGTGCTCCGCCGCGACTTCCGAAAGGGCGCTTATGGTCTCGACAATCTGCCGCAGGATCATGAGGATCTGGCGCCGCATATAACGGCGCATGTCCGTATACACCTGATCATTGCGCGCAATGCCAAGCCGCAGATACCCTCCCACGCTCATCCCTAGCTGTACGATGAGATATTGTTCGACATTCGAGTGCACGTCTTCCAACGCCGGATCAAGGATAAATTCATTTTTCTCCGCGCGTGCTCTTAGTCCCTCCAGGCTCACAAGCAAGGCGCGGGCGATCTCGCGGGTGATTAATGATGTCTTTACCAGCATCACGAGGTGCGCTTCATTGGTCGCAATCTCGTCCATAATAAGGTGCTGGTCGTAGAGAATGTCTTCTCCGGCCGCATAGCCCACTGCCTTAGACCCGGTCTGCGTGTCGCCTTGTTCCCGCCAGAGCGGGTGAGTGGAAGGTGATGAGTGTATATCCATAGAGTTATTCATTTCTCATATTCACGCCCGCGTGTTGCCGCATTTCGCCGTGAGCCCGCCTGCCAACGCCTGTTGAGGTGAACGGTAAATACTTCGTTGTAAGAATATTCTCTAACCTACAGATCGTTCCTAAAGCTAAGGCTATGGCGGGCAGGGACTGTTTGAGTCCCGCGGAGCGGGACGAGTTCCGCAACAAGAAATGCGGCAACCGCGGCGGGAAGTGTTATATGCTTAAATACACCTTTCATTATTCTTTATATGCGTGCAGGCCGGCAAACGCGTATTCCTCAAACCCATAGGGGAGCGTATCCATCTTGTCGCGCGGCACGATATCTTTCGGGTCGTACCCCACCAGTGAATAAGGGGATTCCCTGGTAACGACCGTTGCCACGCCGGGCACCAAGCGGAGGGTGACTGACCCCGTCACGTAATTATTCATTTCCTCAATGAATTTTTCAAGCGCCTTCGCCAAAGGGCTATGGAACGAACAGTTATACGCGAGTGTCGCCCACTTCGGGTCAACCAGGTGATGTTTGAACATGAGGCTTTCTTTGGGGAGTGTCACGCGCTCCAGGTCCTTATGTGCCATCAGGAGCAATTCCGCCCCAGGGCACTCATAGACCCAGCGGAATTTATTGCCGTATAACCCGTTCTCAATCATGTCCACGCGGCCAATGCCGTAATTTCCTCCCAGCTCGTTTAAATGACGCATAATGTCCACGAGTTTCATCGGCGCGCCGTTCACGGCCACGGGAATGCCCCGCTCGAAATGGATGGATACCAGCGCGGGAGTGCGCGGTGCGCGCTCCAGAGGCACGGTCCACCGGAACGCGTGTTCCGGCACTGACGACTCAATCTTATCAATGCTCCCGTAATTAATGGCATTCGAGAGCAGATTATCGTCATAGCTGAATGGTTCGCGCTGGCTCACGGGAACCGGGATGCCGTGCGCATACGCAAAATCCACCTCCTCCTGCCGCGTCGGCCACCAGTCATTGATGGGCATCACGAGTTTTATGGATTTGGGGAGTTTGAAATAAAACGTCATATTGAGGCGAAAGGCGTCCGCGCCTCTTCCTTTGCAGCCGTGCGCGACCGCATCCACCTGCTCTTTGAGTGCCGCTTCCACGGCCTTCTCCGCCATTAACGGCCGCGCCACCGACGTGCCAAGGGGGTAAAAATCATCATAGAGCGCATTTGCCTTGATCACGGGTACCACGCAGCGCGCGGCATACTCTTCCTTCGCATCCACGGTCAGGTGCCGCGCGGCGCCAAGCTGCATCGCTTTTTCCCCCATTGCCTGCACATCAAGCACCCGCTGTCCCACATCCACCGTACAAGTGATGACACGGTAGCCATAATAGTGCTGCAGAATATAGACGCAGCACGAAGTGTCCACGCCGCCGGAATACATCAGCAGGCAGGATTTATTGTGCTGTTTATTCTGTTCGTAATCAGGCGAAAGCTGCGGTTCTCGCATACGATATTCCTTTCTGACCATCTCCCCCCTGCCGATGATCAATATAATAAAAAACCACTCGTTATTCCCAAGCATTCACAAAGAATCCTTGAGAAGGACGAGAGGTCTCGTGGTACCACCTTCATTTATCTGCCGCTGCGAAGCAGCGGCACGCTGATATACGCACATAATTACGCGGATTTGCGCGGAAAGTGTCTGCGTTGCATGCGAACCGCTGTCAAACGGCTGATCTCATTTTGACCCATCTTACGCGGGGTGTACGTCACGACTACTTTCCGCCTCATCGGCGGATTTCTTCGTCGGGAGTCTGGCGGGCGCGTTTCAAGAGAGCGATCTTCACCGGCTTTCAGCTGTCCGGCTTGCTTACAAAAGATCTGCTATTCTTACTCTTCCCGCTTCAACGACATTATTTTGTAAAAAAACTCTCACTATCCATGATACTATGCAGGCGCACGATGTCAACATTTAGTCTTGTACAATACATAATGAGCCCCAAATGAAAACCGATTCCACCGCATAACGAGCCCCAAACCCTGTGGATAGCTCTGGCGGCAGGCAAGGTCTTCAAACCAAAAGTGCGAGTCACCATACTG